>CADBOV010000115.1 GCA_902796385.1 uncultured Lachnospiraceae bacterium | reverse complement strand
TCGCCCAGATCCTGAATCTGTGTCCGGCGCGGCTTTCCGAAGCGCTTCAGCTCCTCCATATCCCGGATCATCTGATCCCGCATGGCTGCCGGGGAAGACAAAAGCTTCTTATACTTTGCGATCTTCTTCTCCGCATCCGCCAGTTCCTTCTTCAGAACATCCAGCTCCAGTCCGATCAGGCGGGACAGGCGCATGGCCAGAATGGCATCTGCCTGCTTCTCGGTGAAATGCAGTTCCTTCGCATCCATTTCCGAGCCCTTATAACGGAATTTGATCCCCTCTGTCTCACCGAACATCAGGCACTTCTTGGCGATCTGAACCGTCTTGGAACCACGGAGGATCTCGATGATCAGATCGATCACATCGATGGCTTCCAGAAGGCCTTCCTTGATCTCCTTTACATCCTCCTGTTCTGCAAGCAGCTTGGTATATTTCTTCGTATAAACATCCGATTTAAACCGGGTATAAAGCTCCAGGATCCGTCTCAGCCCCATAACCTCGGGCTTTCCGCGGTTGATGCAGTTGATATTGACGCCGTAGGTATCCTCCAGACCTGCCTTCTTATAAAGGATGTTGATGATCTTCTGAATCTCCTCGTCGGTGGTACCCTTCTTCACATCGATGGCAAGGCATTCCCCGTTCTTATCACCACGGTCTGCGATATCCACAACCTGCGGAAGCTCGCGGTTCCGTACCAGTTCTCCCACAGTGGTCAGGAATTTCTCGGTACTTCCGATCATGGTAACCGGAAGCTCTGTCACGCAGATGGACTTTCTTCCGTAGCCTGCATCCCGGATTTCCACTTTTCCGCGGATCCTGAGTCTTCCCTGTCCCGTCTCATAGACGGACAGCAGCTGCTCATGGGATGCATTCAGGATTCCGCCGGTGGCGAAATCCGGTCCCTGGATATATTTCATCAGATCCTCAGTGGTGATCTCCGGATCCTTCAGATAGGCAACCGTCGCATCGATCACTTCATTCAGGTTATGCGTCGGAATATTTGTAGCCATACCGACTGCGATTCCCATGGATCCGCTGACCAGAAGGTTCGGAACCTGGAAGGGAAGATAGGTGGGCTCTGTCTCTTCTCCGTCGAAGTTGGGGATGAAATCCTCCTTGCAGAACCGAAGGTCCTTCATGCAGGCTTCCTCCGTATACTCGGAGATCCGGGCCTCCGTATAACGCATGGCAGCCGCTCCGGATCCGGATACATCACCGAAGTTACCGTGAGGATCCACCAGCGGAATGGGCAGCTTCCAGCTCTGGGCCAGATTAACCAGACCTTCATAGATGGAACTGTCGCCGTGGGGATGATACTTACCCATGGTATCGCCGACGATACGGGCACATTTCCGGTGGGGTGTATTCGAAGACGTAAGCTCCGACAGGGAGTACAGGATCCTCCGCTGCACGGGCTTCAGTCCATCCCGCACATCCGGCAGAGCACGCTCTGTAATTACGGACATGGCATAGTCTACATATGCCTGCCCCATTTCCGATTCATAATCTACTGTGCTTATTTTTTCAGGCATGTTGCTGTTCCTCTTTTTCTACCAATCTACCAGGTGCATTATTTGACATTTACCGGTATTGCATTACAATAGGACGCTATTTTTTATAGGTCTACATTTGCTTCCCGGCTGTGCTTCTCGATGTACTCCCGGCGCGGTCCTACCTCATTTCCCATCAGGGTGTGGGTGATGGAGGTTGCCTCTGCCACACTGTCGATGGACACCTGCTTCAGAAGCCGGTTGTCCGGATCCATGGTGGTTTCGAAGAGCTGCTCCGCATCCATTTCACCAAGACCTTTGTAACGCTGGATGGTGAACTTCTTCGTATGGGCACGGCGGTATTTCTCCAGTTCCGCATCCGAGTAAAGATACTTCATATTCTTTCCGTCTCCCACCCGGTACAGGGGCGGAATGGCGATATAAATGTGTCCTTCGTTGATCAGGTCCGGATAGAACCGGTAGAAGAAGGTGAGCAGCAATGTTGCAATATGCGCACCCTCCACGTCCGCATCCGTCATGATGATGATCTTGCCATAGTTCAGCTTCGTGATATCGAAATCATTTCCGTAGCCCTGCAGGAAGCCGCAGCCGAAGGCATTGATCATGGCCTTGATCTCGGCATTCTCCAGCACCTTGCTGACGGGAACC
>CADBOV010000114.1 GCA_902796385.1 uncultured Lachnospiraceae bacterium | reverse complement strand
GATTCCGGCAAGTTCACCCAGTTCATGCATCAGTTCCTTGTCAAATGTAGCTGCAAGTCCGATGGGATTCGGAAATACGGTGGTATCCACCGGAGTTCCCAGATCAAAACTCTGGTCATGTCTTGCCTGAACCCCGTGAGCGATCTCTCCGCCCGTTTCAAACGGGAGAACACCGCCCCGGATCCTTTCTTCCATGGTTCCCCGGATCACCAGAAGCTTCTGTTCCAGGCTCAGGGTCTTCATGTATTCTTCTGCTTTTTTCTGATGATATTCTCTGCTTCTTATCATATTCACTCCGTCTCCTTCGTATCGATGACCAGTGACTGCTTTTACACGAAATCTGTATTTTCTCGATTGTAGCATGCAGTTTTCCGATACGCTATTTGATTTTTCCGGATTCCTGAAAACAGGTGTTTATTTTTGATAATTTTATAGCATTACAATCATACTTATGAAAAAAGGACTGCCGAAACAGTCCTTTTCCACATGAATGATGTTACTGATCAGTCTTTCTGCTCCAGTTTCTTTTCAATCGCCTTGATGATTATCTTCAATGCTTTGATCCGGGCATACTTCTTGTCATTGGATTCAAGTATATGCCATGGAGCAAATTTTGTATTTGTCTTTTGCAGCATCTCATCGATTGCTTCTTCGTAAAGATCCCACTTTTCACGGTTTCTCCAGTCCTCATCCGTGATCTTCCACTGTTTTTCCGGCGTATTCTGACGCTCGGTAAACCGCGCCAGCTGCGTATCCTTATCGATCTGTACCCAGAACTTGATCACAACCGCACCCCAGTCGGCTAGTTCCTTCTCAAATTCATTGATCTCGTTATATGCACGCTGCCAGTCATTTTCCGTACAGAAGCCCTCCAGACGTTCCACCATGACACGACCGTACCATGTCCGGTCAAAGATGGCAATGTGTCCGTCCTTCGGAAGCCGGTTCCAGAAGCGCCACAGATAATGCCTTGCCTTCTCCGCCGGTTCCGGACTCGCAATGGGATGCACCTCATAACCGCGGGGATCCAGCGCCGCTGCAACCCGCTTGATATTTCCGCCCTTTCCGGCAGCATCCCAGCCTTCATAGGCAATGATGACCGGAATCTTCTTCAGATACAGCTCATTATGAAGCTTATCCAGTTTCTTCTGCAGATAATCCAGTTCTTTTTTATAATCCTCGTCCGGGATCTTCTTATCCAGATCGATCTCCGCAAGCTTCGGAATACTCTTCATCGGGAATACATTTTGAAGCATCGGCGGCTTCTGCTTAGCCTGCATATTGGAAAGTGCGGTATCAATGCTGGCAACAAGGATTTCCGTCATCTGCAGCTCAGACCATTTCTTGCTGGTGGCATCGATGAAATACCAGGGTGCCACAAACTGATTTGTGGTTTCCAGATAATCATCATATACCTTCATGCATTCTTTATAATGCTTGTTCTGCCAGAGGTCGGAGGAAGAAACCCGCCATTTTGTCACCTTGCTGTTTTCCAGTTCCTCAAGGCGTTTTCTCTGTGTTTTTTCTCCGATGTGGAAGAAATATTTGACCACCAGATACCCGTTGTCATTCAACTGCCGCTCAAACCGCTTGATACTGGTAAGCTCTGCGCGGTATTCTTCTTCATCGATCTCTCCGTGAAGAAAATGGGATGTCACCTCTCCCATCCAGCTTCCGTCAAAGAAGGAGAACTGTCCCTGCTTCGGGATCCTTACAAAATACCGGTACAGGAACGGTCTTCTGATTTCTTCCTGTGTAGGCTGGGACAAGGTTTCACATTTAAAGAATCTGGGATCCAGTCCTTTGATCACCCGTCCCAGGACACTGCCTTTTCCTGCAGCGCCCCAGCCATCCAGAACCACCAGTACCGGAAGACCTTTTTCCTTGATCGCAGTCTGACGGACCGCAAGTTCAGCCCTGGCTTTCGCCAGACGCTCAGTTATCTCCTCATCCGAAGGCATGTCTTCTTTTACCCATTCCTTTAACATAGTGCTACCTCCCCATTTGTATTAATATAACCCCATTACAACATTCAGTTAAAACAGTGATGCAACCAGATATACTGCCAAAGACAGAACCCATGCTATGAAGCACTGAAAGCCCACGACGGATACAGCCCACCGTGTTCCCAGTTCCCGTTTCACGGAAGCGATTGCCGCAACACACGGCGTATACAGCAGACAGAAAACAAGAAGCGCAACTGCCGCTGCAGGTGACAACAATGTCATAAGTGTTCCTGTTCCCGCGATCAGTACGGACAAGGTGGAAACCACACTTTCCTTTGCAAGGAAGCCGGTGATCAGCGCCGTTGTGATCCTCCAGTCTCCGAATCCGAGCGGTGTAAATACCGGTGCGATCCATCCTGCCACGGTGGCCAGAATGCTGTCCTGCGGTGTATCCGTAAGCTGCAGTGAGAAATCAAAGGACCGAAGGAACCAGATCACGATGGTTGCCAGGAAGATCACGGTAAATGCACGGGCCAGGAAATCCTTCGCCTTCTCCCAGAGGAGCTGTCCCACATTTTTAAGACCCGGCATCCTGTAATTCGGAAGCTCCATAACAAAGGGAACCGCTTCCCCCCTGAAGGTGGTTTTCTTTGCGATCAGCGCCACCAGGATTCCCGTCAGGATCCCGAACAGGTAAAGGCCGATCATAACCAGCGCCCCGTATCCCGGGAAAAATGCCGCTGCGAAGAACGCATAGATCGGCAGCTTCGCGGTACAACTCATAAACGGGATCATGAGCACCGTCAGTTTTCTGTCCCTCTCCGACGGTAGTGTTCTGCTGGACATGACTCCCGGCACGGAACAGCCGAAGCCGATCAGCATCGGTACGATACTCCGGCCCGAAAGACCGATCTTCCGGAGCGGCTTATCCATGACGAACGCAACCCTGGCCATATATCCGGTATCCTCCAGCAATGAAAGGAAGAAAAACAGGATCAGGATGATCGGTATAAAACTCAGTACGGTTCCGACTCCCTCCATGATACCTTTAATGATCAGTGAATGCAGCACTTCATTTACATTCATGGAATCCATCAGGCTGTCCAGTTTTCCGGTCACGAAATCAATTCCCTGTTCCAGAAGCCCCTGCATCCATCCGCCGATCAGATCAAAGGTCAGCCAGAAGATCAGACCCATGATAACTATAAATGCGGGAATTGCCGTAAACCTTCCCGTCAGCAGCCGGTCGATCTTTTCGCTCCGTTCCCGTTCCCGGCTTTCCACCGGTTTCACCACCGTTTGCCGGACCAGTTTATCGATGAAGGAAAAACGCATATCCGCCATGGCTGCTGCCCGGTCCAGTCCTCGTTCTTCTTCCATCTGAAGTATGATCTTTTCGATCATCTCTTTTTCATTTTCAGAGAATCCCAGGGTTTCCATCACTCTGGTATCCCCCTCGATCACCTTGTTCGCCGCAAAGCGGACCGGAATCCCCTCACGGTTCGCATGATCCTCTATGAGATGCATGATCGCATGGATACAGCGATGCACTGCTCCTCCGTGATCATTCTCGTCACAAAAATCTTTCTTCCCGGGATTCTCCTGATACTTTGCCACATGGAGCGCGTGCCGTATCAGTTCTTCCACACCTTCGTTTTTAGAAGCGGCAATGGGAACCACCGGAACTCCCAGAAGTTCCTCCATTTCATTGATCCGTACGGATCCGCCGTTGCCCCGCATTTCGTCCATCATATTCAGCGCGACAACCATGGGAACGTCCAGTTCGATCAGCTGCATGGTAAGATACAGATTCCGTTCGATATTTGTCGCATCCAGAATATTGATGATCCCCTTCGGCTTTTCTTCCAGAATGTATTGTCTGGAAACGATCTCTTCTTCCGTGTAGGGTGAAAGGGAATAAATTCCCGGAAGATCCACCACCTCCGTCATGGGATGATTTTTAATCTCACCGCTCTTCCGGTCCACTGTCACACCGGGGAAATTTCCCACATGCTGATTGGAGCCGGTCAACTGATTGAACAAGGTTGTCTTTCCGCTGTTCTGGTTTCCTGCCAGCGCAAAGCTGAGAACCGTACTGTCCGGCAGCGGATGCTCCGTGGTCGGATCATGGAAGATTCCGCCCTCACCATATCCGGGATGGTGCTTTTTCTTATTCTGTTCTTTTTTGTCTTTCTTCTCTTTCTTTTCTTTCCCCTGATCTTCTTCCGCTCTCCTTAGCAGTTTCCCTGTTTCACCGGGTGTACCTGTTTCGGATATGATCTCGATCCGGATCTTTTCGGCATCTGCCAGTCGAAGCGTCAGCTCGTATCCGTGGATCTTTAGTTCCATGGGATCGCCCATGGGCGCAAGTTTTACAAAGGAAATCTCAGCCCCGGGGATCACACCCATATCCAGGAAATGCTGACGCAGTGCGCCTTCACCGCCAACAGCAAGAATACGGGCCGTCTGCCCGGACTTTAATTCGTTTAACATCATGCGGGATTCGGTTCCTTCATCGTAGTATTGTGATTCAGATTATTCGACTCTGAAAATTCTTTTCCATGTAAAAAACCGGATGATCGCAACCATCCGATTTTATTATACCATAGCAATATTCATCCTTCTATGATTTCTTTCGTTTTGAACACCATCAAGTACTCATTGGCACAGTTATCATCACATAAACTATCCTCGGCGCCTTTTTGACGAATCGTAGTGCCTTTCCCGGCCCGGCTCGCGCCTCTCATGGTCAACTCCGTGACAGAATAATCCATGCCTGCCTTGATGATTTATGAGTATTTGTCCCGTAAGGATATATTGTTTATTGTTGTGTTGTTGTTATTGGATCACAAGGGAAATCTGTCCCCTTCTTTTTTCATGCCAATGAAAGAACACTCGGAGTCTCTACCCGTCTGCTTCGCCACGCAGGATCTTCAGGCCATGTTCCAGCGGTGGCAGGATAAACTCCAGGCATTCGGCTACTGCTTTCGGACTTCCCGGAAGATTGATGATCAGTGTATTCCCGCGGATCACACTGACTGCCCTGGACAAAACCGCTCTCGGTGTGATTTTCATGCTGTAGGCACGGATTCCTTCCGCGATTCCGGGTACATCCCTTTCGGCAACCCGCTTGGTAGCTTCCGGCATCCGGTCTCTTTTTGAAAAGCCGGTTCCCCCTGTCGTAAATATTACGTCCGGTTGTTCTTCATCAGCAATACGTGTAAGTGCCTGAACCAGTCCTTCTTCATCATCCGGAAGGAGCAGGCTTGTTCCGATCTCATAACCCGATGCTTTCAGTATCTCAGCAATGGCCGGTCCGCTTTTATCCTCCCGTTCTCCCCGGAAGGAACGGTCACTGGCTGTTATGATTGCCGCAGTAAACGGTCGTTCCTCCGTCACCGGTTCTTTACTTATTACCTCCACGGGATCTCCGACCGAAACCACACCTCCTCTGATTACTTTTGCAAAAACACCTTCCTGAGGCATGATACATTTCCCGGTTCGCTGCATGATCTGACATCCGGAGTGACACTGTTTCCCGATCTGTGTCAGTTCCAGATATACCCCCCGGATCCGGAATCCCGTTCCGATGGGATAGCTTGTAAGATCAAGTCCCTTTACCAGAAGGTTTTCTCCGAAAACACCCGGTGAAAGTTCCACGGTCCCTCCGGTCTTTTTCCGGAACTCTTCAACACGATCCGCCGAAAGCAGACTGACCTGTCTTTCACTTCCCGCATGCGCATCATTTTCCAATCCGAAATCATCTATGATCCTGCAGCTCTCGATATTCTTTTTCACGGTCCCTTTCTTTTCACTGATACAGACTGCTACGATGCTTCCTACTTGTTCTTCCATTCATCTATCCTCCGAATCTCATCCACCGATCTGGTACATATTTCTTTTCTCGGCATCCTCTCCCGGTTCCGTGAAAGAGTGTCGTTTTGGTTTTTTCAGAACTACTGTCTCGATTGTCTTTTTCAGTTCTTCATCGCTGACCCCGCTCCGAAGCATTTCCTTAACATCCAGTCCGTCCGAATAATAAAGGCAAAGCTTCAGCTGACCGGATGCAGTAAGACGGATACGGTTACATCCGTCACAAAATGCATGGGAGATCGGACTGATAAATCCTACCGTTCCCTTAAAGTCCCTGAACCGGACGTATTCTGCCGGTCCGCAGCAAAGAACTGCCTGATCCCGTTCCACAGGGGATGCCGGTCCATATGCTTTCTCCAGTTTCTCCAGAAGTTCTTCCTTCCGGATTCCTTTGTAATCCGCTGCACATCCGATAGGCATCAACTCGATGAACCGGACGGAAATCTCCCTGTCCTTCGCATATTCTGCCAATGCCGGAATCTCTTCGTCATTGATCCCCCGGATCGGAACACAATTCATTTTCACAGAAAGTCCCATATCGCAGGCAAGATCCACTGCCTGTTCCACTTTTTCCAAAGCATCCATGCCCGTCAGTTCGCGGTAAACTCCTGTATTTCTTGTATCAAGACTGATATTCACGCCTTTCAGTCCTGCCTTCTTCAGCATTTCCAGATGATCTCCCAGAAGTACCCCGTTTGTCGTCATGACAAGTTCGGGGTTTGCCGGAAGTTTCCCAAGAGAATCCATCAGTTTTTCTATTCCTTTTCGGACCAGGGGTTCGCCTCCCGTAAGCCGGATCCGTGTGATCCCCATTTCCGTAAGCACCGCGGAGATCCGTTCGATCTCTTCCAGTGTCATGATCTCAGAGTGCTGCATCCGCGGTACGCCTCCCGGCGGCATGCAGTATTTACACCGGAGATTACATTTGTCCGTAAGGGAAATCCGTAAGTAATCAATTTTTCTTCCAAAGCCGTCTATCATATTCATCCATCCCGGTTATCTGTTTGAGTTATCTGTTTGCGTTTTGTGTTTGCATTTTCTGTTTGCGTTTTCTGTTTGCGTTTCCTGTTTGCGTTTCCTGTTTGCGTTATCGGGTTACCGGGTTATCTGTTTTTATGTTCAATCCCGGTAGTCCATATGTTATGGTTTTTATGACTTAGTTTAGAAGCATGAAGCTGGATTCGTTAAGCCGTAACGTGAACCGTCCGGAAAGTACCTCTTCCTTTACGCTTTCCCACTCCGCATAATTCACGATCCATGTCAGAAGCGAATCTGCCGTATCAACCGTATTACCCGCCTGCCGGAAACAGATCACCACGGAAAATGTATCCTCGATCACCCTTTGTAATTCGCAATCGAACTGATTGACCGGCATATCCGTTTTTTCTTTCTGCCCCGACTCTTTCCCGGGTTCGGTGGTACCGGCCGGTACAAAGGAAAAATAGTGCGCCCGGTAGCCTACATATCCCGCATCTGATCCTTCCTCAGGGATGTGAAGGGTGATTCCCCAGTCTACCGCATTCCACCTTCCTTCTTCTTTTACCAGCCGTGAAATGTTCTTACAGCCCGTCAGCCTCGCGGCCGCCACGGTATCCGGATGATCAAAGAAGTCTTTTCTTTGCTTGATCTCGACAATGTTCCCCTGTTCCATGACACCGATCCGGTCAGAGAGTCGGTATGCCTCATTTCTGTCATGGGTCACAAGGATTGATGGACCGTCAAAATGTTCCAGCAGATCAATTATTTCAAGTTCCATCCTGGTACGCATATAATTGTCCAGTGCGGAAAACGGTTCATCCAGAAGGATCACCTTCGGCCCGGTCGAAAGCATTCTTGCCAGTGCTGTCCTCTGTTTCTGTCCGCCGGACAATGTGGCAGGATACTGCTCCGCCACATCAGAAAGACAAAAGCGTTCGATCATTTCCTCCGCATATTCCCCGGAAACCGCCGCACAACAGATATTTCCGCGTACCGTCATATTCGGAAAGAGTGCATAGTCCTGAAACAGATAACCAACGCCTCTCTTTCTTGCGGGAATATTAATCTTCTTTTCCGAGTCAAAGAGAACCTGATCTCCAAGCGTGATGGTACCCCGATCCGGCTTTTCGATCCCGGCGATACATTTTAATGTCATGGTCTTTCCGCAGCCGGATGCACCAAGGAGCGCAAAACGTTCCGAATCCGTTTCAAAGCAGCTTCTGAGCCGGAAGTTTCCTATTTTTTTCTCTATATCCACCTTCAGAACCATACTCAGTCACGCCTTCTCTTTTTATTTCCAAGATCCGTCATATAATTCATCAAAATAAGGATCGTCAGTGAAAATGCAACGATCACCGCTACCCATTTGAATGCCAGGTCCCGGTTTCCGCCCTGCATTGCCGTATAAACCGCAATGGACATGGTCCGTGTTTTCCCCGGAAGATTTCCCGCGATCATCAGTGTTGCGCCGAATTCGCCCAATGCCCGCGCAAAGCTCAGCACCGCCGCTGCCGTGATCCCCGGCCAGGCAGACGGAAGGATCACTCTTCGAAGAATGGTTTTTTCTTTCATTCCGAGGGTTCTTGCCGCATAGATCAGGTTTTCATCCACCTGTTCGATCGCGCCTCTCGTTCCCCTGTACATTACGGGAAAAGAAACAACCACGGCGGCAACCACCGCGCCCTGCCAGGTGAATACCAGCGGGAAACCGATGGCATTCAGGAAACGTCCCACCGGTGAATTCTGCCCGAATGCGATCAGCAGAAGAAAACCCACCACGGTGGGCGGAAGCACCAATGGAATGGAAAGGATCCCATCCACCACATGCTTCGCCCTCCGAAGAAAGGTCACTCCCCAAGCTGCCAGTATCCCCAGAACAAATGTGATCAAAGTGGATACTGCTGCAATTTTCAATGATATCCATAAGGGAGAAAGGTCCATTTTGACCTCCGTTTCTACTTCACTGCTGTAAAGCCATAGTGTTCATATGTCTTCATCGTACTGCTGTAAATCCATAGCTTTCAAATGTCTTCATCGAAGAATCACTCTTCAGGAAATCCAGAAAAGCCTTTGCCTCTTCCGGATTTTTGCTGGTTCCTACGACGCCTGCCGGATAGATCACCTTGTCGCAGGATCCCTCCGGTGCCTCTGCAACGATCGTAACCTTGTCACTGCTGTATGCATCCGTTGCATAGACCACACCGCAGGATACATTTCCGGATTCCACCCAGGTAAGAACCGTTCTGACATCCGTTCCGAAATT
>CADBOV010000113.1 GCA_902796385.1 uncultured Lachnospiraceae bacterium | reverse complement strand
CTCCAGCGTTGCATGGAAAAGATTCGAGATCAGCCGGTCGATCTGGTCCGCCTTCCCGTTGATGGCAGCAATGGTCTCCCTTTCCATTTCATCCTTCGCAGTCAGGCTCATAACGTCCGCCATAGCCTTGATGGATGCCACAGGCGTCTTGATATCATGGGAAAGCTCCGCCACAAGTTCCTTCCTGCTTCGAACCGCCTCTGCTTCCCGCTCCCGCGAAGCCTTCAGTTCTTCCCGCATGATGTCGAAGCTCTCCGTAAATGCGCCGAAGACATGTCCCCGGTCCATTTCCAGCGGTGTTTCCAGATCTCCTCCTGCCACTCTGGTTGCCAAGCCTTTCAGCCGGTCAAAGGGTTTTACCACCCTGTTTCTGAGATACAGGAAATACCCCGCCGAGAGAAGCAGCATCACAAAAAAGAGCGCACCGATCATCAGCGCCTGCCGGATATCCCTCTTTGACTGCAGTTCCAGATACGGATTATTTACAAGAAGTCTTCCGACGATCTTTCCATCCTGTTCGATATCCCGGATCACATCGAACCGGGTTGTTGCGGTCGAAACAGAAGTGGAGATTCCTTCCTTCGTATACTGAAGGAGATTTCCGTCCATGTCCAGCACGGAATATTCGAACGGTTCCCCGGAAGATATCTTCTGTTTCTTCTTATCCTTTACCTCATCCCAGTTCTTGCCGAGACTGATCACCAGACGATTGATCTCCGTGGGATACGCCGGAGCTTCCTGTTTGCTTCCGCGTGCGATATAGATACACATCAGTGTTCCGAGAACAGCAAATATGATCATGTAAATGAAAAGATTCCGGATCTTCACGTCTTATCCTCCAGTATAAATCCCGTACCCCAGACTGTCTTGATATAAACCGGATTTCCGGGGTCCTCTTCAATCTTTTCCCGAAGATGCCGGATATGTACATTTAAAGTTACATCCCCTACGAATTCGGTTTCCCAAACCTTCTCAAAGAATTCATCCTTCTTGATGATCCGGTTCCGGTTCTTCAGCATGAAAACAAGAAGCCGGAATTCCATGGCCTTCAGCGGTGTTTCCTTTCCGTCACGGATCACCACCGCCCGCCGGAGATCGATCTTCGCCGGCCCCAGTGTGACAACCGAAGAATCATTGTCATTCCCGTCTGCCCTGCTGTCCTTTTCTTTTTCCGCAGATGTACCCGCCGTTCCCCGGCCGGAATCTCCGCTCTCTTCCTGATTCCGCGCGCCTTCTGCTGCTTCATACCTCTTCAGTGCAGCCTTCACTTTTGCAAGCAGAACCGACAGGGAATAGGGCTTGCAGATATAATCGTCTCCACCGATGGTCAGTGCCAGAAGCATGTCGTCTTCGGACGAACGGGCACTGATAAAAAAGATCGGAATATCCCTCGTCCGCCGGATGATCTGACAGAGTTCAAAACCGGAATCCCCGCCCAGATTGATATCCAGCAGCACAAGCGAGCAGGTATTCTCCTCAAAGAATTCCAGCGCCGACGCCTGATCCAGCACATAAGCAGCCGTCACGCCGGACATATTAAAATAACGGGCGGTATACTCAGAAAGCTCCGCCTCATCATCAATGATCAATACACTGTAATGCATGGCAATCTCCCGTTTTCCTCTCCGATCGTTGCAGATTCACGTAAAAAAACGACCCCTATGCTTCATGATACATCATGAAACATGGGGTCGCAAGCAAAATACATTTTCACCGGGATCCTGCCGGCTGAAGTTCCTCTCCGTTATTCTACCAGCTGCGGATCCACTCCAACACCTTCGGATATGCATCCGTCACATCCTGATCCATGATCTCAAGCTTCTGATCACTGACGGTTCCCGAAGTGATCTCCTTCAGGTCCCCGATCGAGCTTCCGAATCCGCTTCCGCCGTGCGTCACAAGGCAGTAAATGGTTTTTCCGGAAAGGTCGGCCTGCTTTACATATTCCTTCACAGGAACCGGCATTGTCCACCACCAGAGAGGAAATACCAGTACCCCCGTGTCATATTCCGAAAGGTCGGGAAGCTCTCCCGTAAATGTGGGAACAAACCCGCTGTTCATTTCAGCACGCGCTTCCGAGATCGTATCTCCGTAGGAGGAAGAATACTTCTTTTCCACCGTGATCCCGAACCGGTCAAAGCCCGTGATCTGCTGCACCATATCTCCGAGAAGCCCCGCATTTCCGATCAGTTGTCCGTTCTCCTCCATCAGGGAAGCACCGGAAACCGCATCCACATCAGGTGCAAAATCCGTATTCCCGACACGCGTAAAGGAGATCACGATGCCACGTCGTCCGCCCATATCCACCGTTTCCGTTCCGATGGCCTTCGAGCGGTTCATTTCCACGGGAACATAGTGACGCTTGATGTACCTGCCGCCATAGATCACCGCGGCTGTACAGGCAGCAAGGATCACCACCGTCAGGATCACGGACTTTACGGTGTGTTCCTTATAGCCTGCCGCGATCCCGGCGAACCGGTTCCTTAAGCCCGGACGAAGGAACTTCGCCACATAGTGCGTCACAAAGATGCAAAGCCCCATGATGGCCGCATAGTCCAGGAAAAACCAAAGGATTGGTTCATCATAATCCACATAGGCATACGACACTTTCCCGAAAATGTAGGAAAAGAACTTCCTGTTCAGCAGTGCCAGCACGCCATATGCAGCCACTCCCACTGCAAGCACGCGAAGAAAGCCCGTAAGAATGCCTCTCCAGGGCTTTCGCATCGCCTGTATCCTTCGTCCCGCACCCGCGATCATTGCAGCGAAATGCAGGCCGATATGCATACTCATTACCAGATAGACCGCATGACTCACGATCAGATGAATGGACCTCGCCGTACCTGCACTGAGCGGAAGCGGAAGCCATTTGAAAATGTATCCCGACATGGCCATACCGCTCAGCATAAGCAGCAGCACACCGATCCCCAGCAGGCTGTTGATTACGGTCTGAAACACACGGTACGCGTTATATTTTCCTTTTGGAACTGCACGGATCCACTTCCGGTTCAGTATATGATGTATAATGAACAAAAGAAAAACTGCCGTTCCCGCGATCTCATGCCACATCTGTCCGGTAAGCCGCATTCCCATCAGGAAAAACATCCCGATCGTCATTAACAGATCTATTATGATTTTTACCTTCTTCTCCATTTCCGGCTCCTTTATCCCCAACCGGCCAACCCCCTCGGCCGTATTTATGCACCGGTCTTTTTCCTAAAGAAGTTTTTCCACTTCCTTCTTTACTTCATCCATATCCTTCGTGGGCTCGAATCTCGCAACCACATTTCCCTCACGGTCGATCAGGAATTTCGTGAAGTTCCATTTGATATATGCCTTCTCACCGTATTTCTTATTGTTCATCCCCGCAAATTTATTCAAAGCAGCGCTCTTCAGCCCTTTTCCGAAACCCTCAAAAGGCTTCTCCGTTGCAAGATAAGCAAAGAGCGGATCTGCGGTATCACCGTTCACATCGATCTTCGCAAACCGTGGAAATTCCGTTCCGAACTTCATGGTGCAGAATTCATGGATTTCATCATCATCTCCGGGGGCCTGGTTTGCAAACTGGTTACTGGGAAAATCAAGGATCTCAAATCCTTTCTCCCGGAATTCCTTATACATGGCCTCCATCGGATCATAGTGCGGCGTGAAACCGCAGCCCGTTGCAGTATTTACGATCAGCAGTACCTTTCCTGCATATTCACTGAGGCTTACTTCCTCTCCTTCTCTGTTCTTTACTTTAAAATCATATACCGTTGCCATAGAATCGCTCCTTTTTTAATCTTTATTTTCATTTTGCTCTATTCGATTGTGTGCAATCATTATAACGGAGAATTCTATATTTGTCAAGTATGATTTAAATCTGAAACCGGATTCAGTGTCCGGATCCAGTGTCCGGATCCAAAAACCGACAGGGAGACGATCCCGTTTCTGAAATCGTCTCCCTGTCAACTCATTTCCTGTATTCGTCAGTGGTACTGCTCACCGATCGGTGTTATCTTTGCATCCGTAAATCCAAGCTTCTTTGCGAAGAGTGCAGCCGTTTCTTCATCCTTTGCATGGCCGTTGGTTCTGATGGCATTGGAAGCACTTGCGCCCATATGAAGCTGGCTCTCATCATCGATATAAACATCCAGCTGATAGGTATTCCAGGTTCTTCTTGCCTTAACCGTCAGTGCATTTGAAAATACGTACTCGTCGATATTGGATCTCCGGATATAGTCTCCATCCGGTCCGCTGGGGAACCATTTGTTCGGATTTTCCTCATTATCCTTCAGCATCTCTTCCGTCTCGGGGCTTACCTGTACAAGACCTGCATTGATCATGGCAAGTGCGGTGCTGGCATCCGAACATCTGATCTCATCCTTGTCTACATATACCCAGCCTCTCTTATAGGTTTCCGTCTCGCCGGTTTCAGGATCGGTATAAACCATATCCCTGCCCTGGAAATCACTGGGGAACGGATACATGGTCAGTGCATCCTTGATCAGACTTCCGTTATAAATATCGGTTGCCTGTCTTGCGCTTTCAATGTACCTGATGACACTTAAGCCGATCACGCCTGCCAAAACCAGCATGATGGCAATGATGATCAACAGCTCAGCCAGAGTAAAACCTTTGTTATTATGTTTCTTTTCTGATTTGAACATTTTTTCTTACCCCCAATCCGTAAAAAAGGACGTTTTAAAACACAAACGTTTCACAAAAAGTTTTTGTTTTGTTTATATTTCGTTTTTATTTTGTTCATTTGGAGCATTTTGTTCATTCTTTGTTCATAAATCATTCACATTATATGCTATACTTTTTGGTTTTTCAAGAGAATATATCGTCGAAATCAAAAAAAAGATGCACAATCTTTATTGTGCATCTTTTAATCGCCGGATTTTATCCTCTTTATTCGGAAATTTTGTTTAACATTCGGTGGACCGTCATGATCGTGCAGTCCCCTAACGTGGATACACCGATGACATTCTTCGCTGTTGCGATCACCGGTGGAACAAATGAAAAATACTCGATCCTGTATTTTCCATAGGACACGGGTATATCCAGCTTTGTAAGATTCGTGACGGAAAGGTCCTTCTTCTTTACATATCCCATCAGCTTCGCAAGCCTTCCCGAAGTCTTACTGTGAAATGTCCCGGCATGTTCCAGGAGCAGCGCATCCAGAAGTGTCGGATCAAATGCGGCGATGAACGGAAGAAAGAACATCCTCTTATCTTCATCCTCCAGCTTTTCGTCCATCAGGTTCTGAACCCGTACCACATTTTCACGGAACGACAGCTTCTTCCGATAGGTATACTGAACAGAAATGCCGGTTGCCTGGTTCCCCATACACCGGTTATGATCCGTCCGTGCATCTGCGGCCAGACCGATATCCATTTTTCTTCCGGACCTTCGTAAAAATGCCGTGATCAGATATGCCGTGAACCGCACATCCCACGCCTTGCATCTGGTCAGGATCTTCGACTGCATTTCAGGGGAGATCCGATACTCACTTACCTTCGACTCCCTTGTCTCCCAAAATGAATCATATGCCTCATCCAGATCTGAAAAAAGGAACACCTTTTTCGAAGGATCCTTCTTCCATTTTCCGTTATAAATCCCGGGGATCAGAGCCGCCGGTCCCAGCTTCCTCCGAAGCTCCTTCCTGTCCATCTCTTCGGAGGGAATTGTCCGGATTTCCCTGAAGGTCAGTTCTTCTCCCGAAAGACTTCTCATGAAGGTCTCGATAAAGTAGACCAGCGATTTTCCATCGCCTCCCAGATGATGCATCAGAAAGAGGATCTCGCAGCCTTCCTGATCCAGCTGATAACAGAATGCCCGCAGATACTCGCCTTCCTCGATCCGGAACCGATTCCTCTCTTCTCTCCGGAGGATGTCTTCCCAGGGTGTTTCCTCCATGAAGAAACCGTTTTGATTTCCTTTTCTTTCCTCGTAGAAAGCTCCGTCGTTTTCCTCATAGAAGGCTTCGCCTGATTCATCCAGGATAATATGTGTTCCCAAAACACCATGGGCTTCCACTGCATATTCAAACGAACTCCGAAGTTCAGCTTCCGTGACTCTTCCGGAAATGCGGATGCGCATGGCAATCTGGATCCCCACGTCAAAAAGGTGTGTTCTCTCTGTTTCGATCTTTGTCCTCATCGTCCCTCTCCCCCGTGAACTACCCCGCTTAATAAGTCAGTTTTTCTTGTTTCATCAACCCCGGGGTTCATCAATCCCGGTCCCTCTTAAATGTAACAAACTCCACTCCCATTTTCCGGAGTTTTCTTCTCTTCTTCCGGACCTTGTCATCCGGGAACCGTCGTCCGATGCAGTCTTTGATCATTTTGACCCGGTACCCTGCCTTTACCGCGCCCTTTGCGGTTGCGCCGACGCATCCGCATTCATCCAGTCCGCAAAGATAGATTTCCGAATAGTTTTCCTTTTCCATATGCTCCCGAAACGCCTTTGACGAAAATGTATCCGGAAACCTTTTTTCAAAATAAAGATCCGAAACCACATCCAGTCCGCTGTACAGCTTCGTCCCTTCCGTTCCTTCAATTGAAAAACCGATAAACCACCGGTTTGTGGGCAGATTTGAGAAAATCTGTGCGATGTAAATAACATCCTGCCCCTTCTCCCGAAAGAAACGGATCGCAGCATTTACATTTCCCGTCAGTTCTTCCGTGTCATAAGAAAACTTGCTTTTTCTCTCAGACCATAAATAATCATTCTGCATATCGATCACGATCAGTGCCTTTTTCCCGGACATATGTACCCCCTTTATTATGAATCCCCGTCACTGCTCTTTTTGAATTATAGCATATCGCATACGGAATGGTAACCTGATACCGGGCATTCTCATGTCATGTCAGGCTTTGCCGGATTTTGCCGGTTCCTGATCCTCTTTACATTCCGGTTCATCGTATGCCGGCCGTAGTATCGGAAAGCAAGCCTTCGGATAAATCCCATTTCCTGCCCGTGTTCCTTCAACAGCTCATCGGGACTGTCATACACACCGAAATCCTGATTGATCCCTTCACTTTGTATATACGTATTATTCCGGTCAAAGTCGATAACCGGATTCCGGAAATCCGTCACGCCCACACCGTATCCGCAGAATGCCCCCTCGCAGTCCGGGTTCGCAGCCTGAAGCTTCTCCAGATATTTCCTGTCTAAAATGAATGCTTCCAGTTCATACCATTGTCCTTCAAAGAAAACCTCAACCCAGCTGTGGAATATGCTTTCCGGCGCTTTCCGGTAAACGAACCCGGTCATGGCACCCTTCTGCAGTTCTTTTCTGATGGTAAAACCATGCACACGGCAGGGAATCCCGCAGCCCCGGAGCAGCGCCATGAAGAGGGTCCCCTTCGTATTGCACTGACCGTATCCGTCCGAAAGTACCCGGGAAGCCGGGATGTTGTCATCCACATTGTATCCGAACAAAACCTCATCCCTTACATAATTGTAAATGGACCGCAGCCGGTCGAATTCCGGCATTTCCATCCAGCCTCTCTCCCGGATCAGCTTCCGGATGGAGGCACAGCCGTAGTCCAGCATGGGAGTTTCTTCCAGATAGCGATCCATTTGCCGGGTTCCTGATATCCTGTTCTGATTTATAATTACTGCGTCCACTCTCCGATCCTCCCTGTTTCTGAAAATGTGATGTATGGTTAATTCTTTAGTCGCATTTTATATCTGTACGTATGTTCAACTGTTCATATGTATTATAACGTATCTTCCGGATTTGTCAATCAAAATATGATTTCCCCGGAAATCCCGAAATGTCAGAATATATTTTCTTGACAAATAAAATGTAATATGTTACCTTCTTTATGTAACATATTACCTATCGGATCATTTTCACGAAGGAGACTTTTGATATGAAACTGGAAGACGCCGCACAACAACTGGACTTTTCCGAGATCCCTCCGAGCTACTATCTGCTTGGTCTGATCAGCGCATTTGAAAACCGGTTTCAGGCCCTGGCCGACAGTACCATGCAGGAGATCAGCTGGAAACAGTTTTTCCTGATCATCTGCGTCAATCTGTGCAAGGAACCGCCCACCATCGGCGAGCTGTCCGAGATCGTGGGAAGCTCCCATCAGAATGTGAAACAGCTTCTGCTGAAGCTGGAGAAGAAGGACTTCATCTCCTTCCAACCGGATGAAAAGGACAAAAGAAAACAGCGCATCCATTTGACGGAGCACTGCAGGGAATTCTGTGAGAAGAATGATGAGATGAGCATCGATATCATGAAGAATATGTTTGACGGCATCCCGGAGAAGGACATCAAAACAACCATCCGCACTATCATGCAGATTGAGAAGAATCTGCGGGGTCTGGCAGAGAAAGGAGCGACAGAATGAAAGGAATCGTGATCTATAAATCGAAATACGGAGCAACAAAGAAATACGCACACTGGCTTGCAAAGAAAACCGGTTTCCGGTGCATCGACGTGGATAAGGTGAGTATTAAGACCGTGCAGGAATATGATACGGTCATCATCGGCGGCGGAGTTTACGCCTCCGGCGTACCCGCTTTCTCCTTCCTGAAGAAGCACATCGACCAGCTGGCAGGAAAGAAGATCCTCACCTTCTGCTGCGGGGCATCTCCCTTCGATCAGAAATTCTTCGATGAGTTGGTTAATAAAATCTTTACGGACAAGCTGGCGGGGATTCCCTGCTTCTACTGCCGCGGCGCATTTGACATGAAGAATATGACCTTCAAGGACCGGACCCTCTGTAAGATGCTGCGGAAGATGGTAGCCAAGAAGGATCCCTCCACCTATGAGGTATGGGAAGAAGCCATCATGTCCGTGGGCGAGGACGAGGCCGGTGACTGGACCGACCCCAAATACCTGGAGCCGCTGTTTGCGGCACTTGGGTAAAGTCGGTTCCGTTTATACAGGGACAGGTGTGAGTGGACAGGGACGGTTCTGGTTAAACCAGAACCGTCCCTGTCCACTCACATGAATATCCGATAAATATCCGCAGGTTCTCCATCATGCTCAAAGCTTCTTTCGTACACGCCTCCGTTCTTCACGATGGTCTTTACTGATGGCTCATTCGTCCGTTCCACAGATAACTGCAGGGACGGAAGTCCGGCATCCTTCGCCACACCCCTCAACATCCCAAGCATCTTCGTGGCATATCCCTTCCTTCGCTCCGTTGGCCGGACGCTGTATCCGGAATTGCCGAAATCCTTCAGGAAGCCATTCAGTTCATGCCGAAAATCGATGATTCCCACAATCTTCCCGGTTTCGTCCTCTGCGAAAAATGTATCCGTTACCACCCAATCCGGATTCACCGTTTCCGGATCTGTATTGGCGGTTACCGATGCAAGCCAATCCTCATAGGAATCCATCTGATCCAGCAGTTCGCTGCCATTGATCGTTGTCTCACCATGGTCCAGGAACTCCTGTTTAAATGCAAGTGCATCATCTTTCATTTCTTTTGTCGGTATCACAAGTCTGATCTCCATCTTATCTTCCTCCTGTCAGTAGCTCCATTACATTTCTGCTGTAATTGCCTGCCGCTTTTTTCCCGATATCCACCACCCGGGACCACATTCGAAGCCCCTGGTAATAATAAAGGATCATCTCCGCAGCCGCCTCCGGCTTTACCTTATTAAATTCACCGGTGCGGATGCCGTACCGGATCAGGGTCATCCAGCGTTTCTTCGCCTTCGCTTCAAGCATAAGAAATTCATCACGGTGATCATCCACATTTGCATATTCATAGATTGCAAGAGAAAGTGACCTTTCCTTTTCCAGGATCGCATCTTCCACATAGGCCAGCGTATCCTTAAGGATCTTAACTGCACTTTCCTTATTCTTGATCCTTTCATCAAATGAATACTCATCGGAAATGATCTCGCTGAAGATTTCCGATGTGGATGAATAATGTCGGTAGAGCCCTCCCCGGCTGAGACCGGTCCTCTCACAGATATCGGACATGGTCACATCCTTAAAGCCTTTAGCTGCAAACAGTTCCGTAGCAACATTCAGTATTCTGTTCCTTGTTTCTTCTCCTTTTCCGGCCATACTTAGCCCCCTTTCCAAAAAGAGACACATCTGTCGCTTTTTATTATGCGACAAGCGTGTCGCTTTTGTCAAGCAGAATTATAATACGGGATGTTACATTTTTTCCCTTTCATCGT
>CADBOV010000112.1 GCA_902796385.1 uncultured Lachnospiraceae bacterium | reverse complement strand
TTCCAGGGAGCCGGCCTTGGAAAGTGTCGTATTCGCTTCCCTGTTCATCTCCTGGACGATAAAGTCCAGCTTCCGTCCCACGGCGCCTCCTTCTTCCAGGATCTTCCGGATTCCGTCCACATGACTGCGGAGACGGACCATTTCCTCATCCACACAGATCTTGTCGGCAAAAAGTGTTACCTCGGCTGCGATCCTTCCTTCATCGATATCTCCTCTCTGAAGGAATTCATCCATTTTTTCTCTCAGCTTTGTTTTATAGCTCTCCTGGATAGCCGGAGAAAGACGTTCCACTTCCGTAACCAGCTTCTGCATCTCATCCACCTTTTCCAGAAGGTCCTTTTTCAGGTTCTCACCTTCTGTCGACCTTGCCTTTACGAAGGCTTCGCCTGCTTCCCGAAGCACCTTCTCCAATGCACGGAACAGTTCCGTATCATCATCCCCCTGGGATTCCTCCAGAGAAAAGACCTCGGAGAATCTCCCCACATCCGTTGCGGAGAATTTCTTCGTCAGTTCAAAGTCCTTCTGCATTTCCTTTAAATACTTCACGTATTCGCCGGCAATGTCCCTGTTATAACGGACCGATACATCCGCCTGTGCCAGATTCTCATATGTGATAAAGACATCCATCTTTCCTCTGGAAATGTAGTCCTTTAAAATATTCCGGATGGCTGTCTCAAACCGGTTCAGCCTTCTCGGCATCTTGATCGTGATATCCGCATATCTGTGATTCACGGCCTTCATTTCCACGATGATCTTCCGGTCCTCATCCACAAGCTCTGCCCGTCCAAAGCCGGTCATACTAAGTATCATACTCATGTCTCTCTTTCGTTCTGAAGTTGAGGATCCGTGCGATTTTTCACACGTTCCCGCAACTTATGATTATATCAAAAATCCTTTTCCTTTTCAACCTCTGTTACCCCTCTGCAGCCGGGTTCCGTGATCATGGAATAGTTGGTATGATAGATCACAAATCCCTTCGGCTGACCTGGAGATTTATGCAGATTCTTCCGCTCGGTATAGTCCACCTCCACCTTCGGGGCGGTCCGTGCCGAGGAATAATATGCCGCAAGGGCCGCAGCCGTTTCATAGACGCTGTCCGGCAGTTCCTCCCTGCCCTTCCGTTTTACGATCACATGGGAACCGGGGATCTTCTTTGCATGGAACCACATATCATTTCCGGCTGCGATCTCGAAGGTCAGCATTTCATTCTGCAGGTTATTTTTCCCTACATAAATGTGGAACCCGTCTTCCGTCACAAAATGTAACGGTTCGGCAGCAGGCTCCTTTTTCTTTCCCTTCCTGCTTCCTCCGGAACGGATATATCCGCTTTCCTGAAGTTCCCGTCTCAACTCTGCCAGATCCTTTTCATTTTCCGCCAGGGAAAGGGAAAGGTTTACACTGTTCAGGTATTCCAGATCCTGCCGTGTGGTCTTCAGCTGCTCCGTCAGAGCCGCATGGGTCCGTTTCTTTTTATTATATTTATCAAAATATTTCTTACTGTTTTCACTTGCCGTAAGTGTAGGATCCAGCGGAATGGCGATCTCCTGTCCGTCGTAATAATTCGTACAGGTCAGTTCCTTCGCCCCGGGCTTTAGTTCATATCCGTAGGTATTCAGAAGCTCGCCGTAGACCCGGTACTTCTCCCGATCCTCCGTATCCCGGTACTGTTCCTGCTGCAGATCCAGCTTCTTTGCCGTACGCTCCACCGCAGATTTCAGCACCTGACGCAGATCCTGGGATTTCTGACGTATCCTTGAATTCCTGCTGCGAAGCTCATAGAACTGCTCCAGGGTTTCCGAGATGGATTCCATTCTCCTTTGATCCGCCTCCGGGTAGATCTTCAGCGGAAACGCCGAGAACTCCTTCGGTTGTCCGTCACTTATTACGATGCACGGGTCAAACTCCCCTCTCCGGATCTTATCTGTCAGTGACATAAACGCATCTGCCAGATGTTCCCGTTCCTCCTCTGTCAGCGTCTCCGTATGTGTGTCTCCCGAAACGCCTCCCCGTTCCGCCAGTTCCTCTCCCGTGATCCGGCTGAATCCCGTATAGAGGGACGGGATCACCTTAGCCACCTGACCGGATGCTTCCCGGAAAGCCGAGAGAAAGCCCTCCCTGGTTTCATTCATCGGATTTCTTCTTCCCTGGGAGGGAGGTGCCTCGTAACGGATTCCCGGCAGGACGGTCCGAAGAGAACTGATATCCGGCGTTATCCGCCTGACACTGTCCAGTATCTTTCCTTCCTTATCCAGGAAGATCAGATTGCTGTAACGCCCCATCATTTCCACAACCAGTCTTTTCTCCGAAGGATCTCCCATTTCATCCAGATGCTCAAATGTAAAAATGAGTACCCGCTCAAAGTCCGGCTGTTCCACGGATACAAGACGCCCGCTTCCGATATGCTTCCGGAGAAGCATTAAAAAAGCCGGCGCCGTCATAGGGGACTGCTTCGTCTGCTCCGTAATACAGGTTCTTGCAAGATTCGCATCGGAGGAAAGCAGGATCCTGACCGTATTCTTTTCTTTTTTGATGGTGATCTGCAGCTCATCCCGTTCCGGCTGCTGCAGTTTTACCACTCTTCCACCAACAGCGCGGCGACGGATTTCCTCCGCCACCGCGCTGACTGTAATACCGTTATATGCCATATCCTATACCTGCTCATACAGCTGTTCGTAGATCTTTGCAGAATTGTCCCAGCTGAAATTCTGTTCCATTGCACGCTTCTGCATTCCTGCCCATGCCTCCTTATCATCAAAGAAGACCTTCTTGGAATAGTTAATGGTATTCAGAAGCTCGCGCGGATCGTAGTTTGCGAAGGAGAATCCGGTTCCGGTTCCTTCAAACTCGTTGTACGGCTGAACCGTATCCTTCAGACCACCGGTCTCACGGACGATCGGAAGTGCTCCGTAACGAAGTGCCATCAGCTGTGTCAGACCGCAGGGCTCAAACCTGGACGGTACCAGAATGGAATCACAGGCTGCGTAGATCTTGGGGGACAGCTCATCGCTGAAGTAGATATTTGCGGACAGCTTTGCCGGATGGATTCCCTGATAATACCGGAACATGTCTTCATATCTCCGGTCTCCGGTTCCGAGAACCACAAACTGCGTTCCGTCCGTCATGATATCATTCATGGCGCGGTCGATCAGATCCAGACCCTTCTGATCCGTCAGACGGGAAACGATACCGATCATATAAACATTCGGATCCTCCGGAAGATGCAGTTCCTTCTGGAGCGCCAGTTTATTCTTTTTCTTTTCCTTACGGAAATTCTTCGTCGAATATTTGAACGGGATCTTCTTATCCCTGGAAGGATCATAAACCGAATAATCGATTCCGTTTACGATTCCCCAAAGTGACTGCCAGCGCGCCCGGAGAAGTCCGTCCAGCCCTTCACCGAAATACGGTGTCTGGATCTCCTGTGCATAGGTATTCGAAACCGTTGTGATCTTGTCTGCGTAGACCAGACCGCCCTTCAGCATGGAAGCATCCTTATTCAGCTCCAGCTTATCCGGCGTAAATACATAATCCGGAAGTCCGGAATACTCTTTTAAGGTCTGGATATCCCAATTTCCCTGGAACTGCAGATTGTGGATCGTCATAATGGACTTCATTCCGCTGTAGAAGGGATTGTTTGAAAAGAGCGTCCTCAGATATACCGGTACCAGACCTGCCTGCCAGTCATGGCAGTGGACGATATCCGGCTGGAATCCGATGCTGGGAAGGATTGAAAGCGCTGCCTTTGAGAAATAGCAGAACTTCTCGATGTCCCATTTCACATCCCCGTAAATATTAAATCCGTT
>CADBOV010000111.1 GCA_902796385.1 uncultured Lachnospiraceae bacterium | reverse complement strand
ACTGCTTCTGCCACGGCTTCGATCAGATTCCATTTTTCCTCCGTGACGATCTGTTCGATGGTATGCGCAACCTCGTCATAGCTTACGGTTTCCAGAAGATCATCCGACATGGAAGAAGGAGACAGATCCAGAAACAGGCGAGCGGAAACAAGGAAAAACTGTCCGTTCTCCTTTTCCTCGTCAAATACTCCGTGATAGGCATAGATCTTCAGATTTTTGATCTCTATCGTATCCATGTAACCCCTCCTTCAAATCTAAAACAAAATCGTCTGGTTTTTCCGTTCTTCCGGCCAGTAACAGTCTTCCCTTGCATCACAGAGGAAGCAGTTTCTCGAAAGCTTGTCGGCCCGGTAAAGCACATCCTCCAGTGCGCCCGGTTCCATCGAAGGATCTCTGTGACTGCTGATGGCATTGCACATTTCACGGATCTCTTCCTCCGTATAACCGGCTTCTCTCAGCATGGGTTCTGCCACGACCGCACCCGCCTCATGATGGGACATGTTCTTTTCCTCAGGCGTATACCGGCCGATATCGTGAAGCAGGGCCATGCCGTAGATCACATCCTTCCGGATATGCCGTCTTTCCTCCCCACAGAGGATGTATGCGATCCTGGCAACCGAAACCGCATGTCCGAATCCGTGCCGGCAGTATTCCCTGTCAAACTCCGACTCATATATTTTCTTGATCTGGTCCCGGTATTCCGAATTCCGGATGATCCGTTCCACCCGGTCCATTTCCAGACGTTTTTTCGACGCCAGCAATTCTCCCAGAAATGTAAGTGATCCGCAGGCAACGATCGTATCCCCGGCGGATGCACCGCGGAGCGCTTCCCTTGCACCGGAAACAGCATCCGGAACCACATTTACCGGTATGTCATACGACGTGATCTGTTCTGCAAGTTTTTCCGCCTCCAGCGCTCTCGGGCTGTCCGGTGTAAAGGTATAGACCCGCTTCGCCATGGGAAGCAGTGTTTTTAACATCTGATCCACTTCCTTATCCGCCAGTACTCCCAGCAGAAAGATCAGCTTCTTTTCCCCGTAAAAATACTTCAGTGTTTCCGACAGCCTCAGCCACGCATCTCTGTTATGCGCACCATCCACGATCATTTCCGGAAATGTACGGAAAACCGTGAAGCGTCCCTGCCACACTGTTTTTTCCAGTCCCGTCCGGATTGCTTCTTCCGAAACGACAGGCAGTCCAAACTGCTTTGCCCTGAGATTATATACCTCCAGTGCCGTAAGGGCTGTCAGTGCATTTTCCACCGCCACCTTTCCCGGCATTTGGATCCGGTAACGGATTCCCCTGAAAAGAAACTCCGTTCCTTCCACGGTTTCCTTCAGGATCGTAAGATCACTCATTTGTGATTCGATCCGGTTCTTCCTTTCGCTGCCGGCTGCTCCGTTTGTTTCAGAATCCGTACCGTCAAAGATCTCCCGCAGTTCGCTGTCCAAGGGCGAAGTGACCAGCACATCCCCCTCCCGGACGATCCCGAGTTTTTCCTGCAGGATCTTCTCTCTGGTATCCCCCAGAAACTGCATATGGTCCATACTGACGGACGCAAGGATATCCACCACCTTGGAAGGCAGGACATTCGTCGCGTCCAGACGTCCGCCCATCCCGCATTCGATCAGCATGACATCACAGTTCTGCTTTTTAAACAGGAGAAATGCAGCAGCCGTCTCAATCTCAAATGCCGTAGGGCTTACGGGCATTTCTTCCGCGGCATTTCGCACTTCATCCATCACCTCTGACAGTTCCCCTTCCGTCACCATACGGCCGTCGAGCTGCCATTTTTCACGGTAATCCGTGACTGCCGGTGAAAGGTAACGTCCCACCCGGAGACCACCGGCAAGAAGCGCCTGTTCCACAAACGCCATGATCGTACCTTTTCCGTTTGTTCCCGCTATATGCAAAGCAGGCACCGCCAGTTCCGGATGACCGAGTTTTTCCAGCAGTGCCAAAATGTTTTCCAGCCCCGGAACAATTCCGAGGCTGTTTTTACTCTCTATGTATGTCAGTACTTCTGTAATCTTCATGCTTACCCCTGTTTTACGAACCATACCCTCAGTGCAGGAACCCTCTCAGTTGTATGAATCATCCCCATCGGAGGAATTGTCTTAATTGTAAGAATCATCCCCATCGGAGGTATCATCCTGCTCCTCGTCCTCAGATGCCTCTTCCAAAGCCTTCTTCTGAGCGGCGATCTCTTCCTCTTCTTCCTTTGCGGTCCTTCTGTGATGGATCGTCTTGGTTTTCTCACTGATCGGAAGAAGTGTATATCCCTCTTCCCTCAGAGTATCGATCAGATGGGAAAGGGATTCCGCCGTTTCGGGACATCCTTCCAGATCATGCATCAGCACGATGCTGTCTCCGGTATTGTTCCGTACATATCGCAGTACATTTTCCTCAAGCTGTTCCGGTGTATATCCTGCTCCTGAGGAATCACCGTTGGAAGCATTCCAGTCAAAATACTTATAGCCGGATTCCTCCAGATAAGCTATGCAGTCTTCGATCGGAACATCCGAAACACGATTGCTGCTTCCGCCGGGGAAGCGGTAAAAACGTACATCCTGTCCTGTCATTTCATACAGAAGATCATGCACCGTATTTACATCCGTCCGGAAACTGTCCAGATCCGCGTAAACTTCACTGTACACATGACTGGCGGAATGAATGCCGAGGGTATGTCCCTCCTCTGCCATTCTCTTTATCACTGCCTGGTTACTCTTATCATTCAGGACCATGAAAAATGTTGCTTTCACATTTTTCTCTTTTAACACATCCAGGATCTTCGATGCATTCTTGGACGGGCCGTCATCAAATGTAAGATAAACCCGTTTGCCTTCCTCTACATCCTCTTCCCGAACGGTTTCCTGATCCGCTCCCTGTTCCCCGGATGCTTCTTCCGTCGTTTCTCCTCCGACGGTCTCTTTACCGGAATTGTCCTTGCCCGCGGTCTCCTTTCCGGAGTTATCCTTGCCCGCGGTCTCCTTTCCGGCATCCTGTCCCGATTTATGCAGAACCGTTACGCCGGCCCGGTCTTTCTCGATCTTTGCAGATGCTTCCTTATCAAGGAGCACCGTATTCTCTTCCTTTTCCTTTGCCTGCTGTTCCAGGAGCATCTGTTCTTTTCTGCCGAGTACATCCTTCCTCAGCTGATCCATTTCATTCTGCATGCTGTGCATGTGCATCAGCAGGATCAGACAGAGAATGGTGGGGATCAGGAACATGACGATCAGCGCGATGATGATGGCTTTCTTCATCCGGTTCACGCCTTCGCGGTTTACTTCTTCCTCATCCTCATCGTAGTCCTCTTCATCATCCCAGTCGGAACCGGACCCCTCTGCGGGCTGCGGTACATAGAAGGAATGCTCTTTCAAAACACTATCCAGAGGACGCTCTGCCACAGCACTCTGTGCAGCTTCCGCGGTCTGTACATCCGAAGTGTTCTGACCATATACAGCTTCCTGAGCATCACCCATGTTCTGCTCATATGCAGCACCCTGAGCATCGCCCGGATTCTGCGCATATGCAGCTTCCTGAACATCTTCCGCGTTCTGTCCGTTCATTACAGCCAGATCCGCGGCTTCCTGCTGTACAGCCTGTACATTTCCGCCCGTGTTCTGATTTTTATTATTTTGTGAATGATTTACCGGTCCGGATTTCTGACCGGATTTTCTTCTCTTCTTACTCACGGAAATCTCTCCAATTAAAACATATGAAAAAACCCAATATTTTGCGGTGTCCGAAAAGACAACCACTATCGGGCATAAAACGAGAAAGTGCGCCCGGTTCCCCGGACGCGACCTTCCCCTTTCGCTTCACTGCACTACATTATAACGGCAAATTGTCACATGGTCAACCCTGCCGGACAGAGAAATACGGCCCGGTTTTGCCGATCATTTCGTCATATTGACGGTACATTTTCTGAACGCTGTTCTCCAGCAGATAATAATGCATGCAATAGGGAACCAGAAGAACAAACAGCATTATGATCAGCGGAAGCAGTACGATGGCTGAAGAAACCACGTAAGCCAGGATGGACATGACCGTACATAATCCGACCAGCATGAATACAAGCAAATGTACCAGCCGCTCATGTGCGAAGAATTTGATCTGTACCAGATGCAGCTTCGCCTGTTTCTCCCAGTCGGTCTCTTTGTCCTCTTCCAGCATATGATCTATATACTCCAGATATGCAAGGATCCTTTTCTTCATTTTCTGCTCCTTCCCCGATCTGACCGATCATTCATTCCCCATTTTCTTTTGATACATTTTCTTCCGCATGGAAAGCCCCATATCCGGCTTGTCCGTGATGATCCCGTCGATATCCCTCTTCAGGAATTTCCGCATCACATTCGGCCGGTTTACCGTCCACACATAGACCGGATACCCCTTCCTGTGCAGCCGCCAGACAAACAGCCGGCTGGCAAAGAACCAGTAGGGAGATACAAAATCACAGGATGACTGGCGAAGTCTCCGCACCGGATAAACCTCTTTCATCCTCCCCACAAATCCCGGATGATCCTTTCCGAGCAGAAGGCCTGTCGTGATATTCTGATCCAGGCGCTTGATCTTGTATACCACCGGATCGAAGAACGACTTTACGGAGTACTGCTCGTATCTGCAGTATTTATGAAGGAAATGTACCACTTCCTTTTCATACCCCGTATCCTTTACCTCAATATCCATAAATATCCTGCCTGCGCAGAGCTTAAGAACCTCTTCAAATGTCGGGATGTGGAATCCCTGTTCCTCCGCGTGCAGGTTCAGCTGCTTATATGTCTGATAGGAAATGGGCATATCCCCGAAGGTACTGTCATGGAATACAACCAGTTTCTTGTCACTGGTACAGCGTACATCGAATTCAACCATATCCGCATTCAGTTCGATGGCCAGCTGAAACGATTCGATCGTATTCTCATGCTCCGCCAGATAGGATGCCCCCCTGTGTGCTATTATTTTTGTCATAAAACTCTTCCTTTCTGTGGGAGAAGCGTATTTCTCCGCCGCCCATCTTACCACATTCTTTTTCCTGTTTCAACACCCGTATGCTTTACATTTCCCTTGCTCCTCTGTTATAATCGAATGAACAGTAAATCCGAATAAAGGGAGGAAGAAACCATGTCTGATCCCAAAGATCCGAATAATAATTCAAATGATAAAAAAGACGATGACAACTATGAGCATTACTGCTACATGTGCCGTCGTCCCGAAAGCGAGACCGGCAAGCTGGTAAGTTTCGTCAACGGCGTATATATCTGCCCTGACTGCCTGAACAAGGCATTTGATTCCATTTCCCACAGCCCGATCCGCTTCTTTGATATGTCAAATATGCCGGGCTTTGATAACCTGAACCAGTTCATGCCGAATGATGACATTCCGGATTCACAGAAGGTTAAGAAGAGAAAGCCCAAGCCGGAGAAGGACAAGGAAAAGGACAGCGACGAGCCGAAGGAGCTTACGCTGAAGGACATCCCCGCTCCGCATGAGATCAAGGCACAGCTGGACCGCCATGTAGTCGGTCAGGAGCATGCCAAGAAGCTGATCTCCGTGGCAGTTTATAACCACTACAAAAGAGTTCTCTCCGATCCGGAAGAAGACGGAGTGGAGATTGAGAAGTCCAACATTCTGACGATCGGTCCTACCGGCTCCGGTAAGACCTATACCGTTAAGATGATCGCAAAGCTTCTGGACGTTCCCCTTGCCATCACGGATGCCACTTCCCTTACGGAAGCCGGCTACATCGGTGATGATGTGGAAAGCGTT
>CADBOV010000110.1 GCA_902796385.1 uncultured Lachnospiraceae bacterium | reverse complement strand
ATCGAGAATATCGTAGCCATCAAGGAGGCTTCCGGAAACATCTCCCAGATCGCAGATCTGGCAGCACTTGCTGACGGATGCATCGATATTTATTCGGGAAATGACGATCAGGTACTTCCGTTACTTGCACTGGGCGGAATCGGTGTAATCTCCGTTACCGCAAATATAATTCCGGAGGATACACACAATCTGGTACATTCCTTCCTGAACGGAAATATTGAGGAGTCACGCAGACTTCAGCTGAAGGCCATGGATCTTTGCCATGCACTGTTCTGTGAGGTAAATCCGATCCCGGTTAAGAAGGCTGTTGAGCTGATGAACCTTTGCAACGGATATGTTCGTATGCCCATGACGGAGATGGAGCCGAAGAATACGGAGCGTCTCAGAAAAGCAATGGCAGATTACGGAATTCTGTAAGAGTAGGAAAGGACAAGACATATGACCAGAATTATCATGAACGGCGCAAACGGCCGTATGGGGAAAGTGATCGCAGGTCTTCTTTCCGCCGACCCGGAAGCTGAGATCGTAGCAGGCGTGGATATCGCGCCGGGAGACACTGCATTTCCGGTTTATCCGGATCTGGCGGAAGTAAAGGAAGAAGCGGATGTCATCATCGATTTCTCAAATGCAGGGATCGTGGATCACCTTCTGGAGGTGGCTGCGGAGAAGAAACTTCCGGTTGTTCTTTGCACCACGGGTCTCAGTGAAGAACAGCTTGCAAATGTGCGGAAGAAATCCGCTGAGATCCCGATCCTCCGATCTGCCAACATGAGCCTCGGGATCAATACCCTGACCAGCCTTCTGGGAGGGGCAACAAAGGTGTTCGGAGGCGCAGGCTATGATATAGAGATCGTGGAGCGTCATCATAATCAGAAGCTGGATGCTCCCAGCGGAACCGCGATCATGCTGGCGGATGCCATCAATGATGCGGCCGGCGGTACTTATGAATATATTTATGACCGGAGCCAGCGCAGGGAGAAGAGAGACAGTAAGGAACTGGGCATTTCCGCTGTACGCGGGGGAACCATTCCGGGAACCCACGAGATCATTTTCGCCGGACCGGATGAAGTGATCGAGATCCGCCACGTGGCATATTCCCGCAGCATTTTCGGAAACGGTGCCATCAGCGCGGCAAAATATCTTGCAGGACGGGAGCCCGGATTGTATGATATGAATGATGTGATCGCCGCAATGCAGAACTGACCGGGATAAGGGAGTAACAGACCATGTATCAGGACTTAATCGTGTTATGCAGTGCATCAAAATATACACAGAAGTATTATCTGAATCCGGATTTTGAGGGACTTCCCGAACCGGTAAAGCAGGAACTTCAGATCATGTGTGTCCTTTTCACGGAAGAGGTCGGAGGCGTGATCCTGCTCTACTATGATGAGAACGGAAATCTGGTCATTACCACGGAAGCGGATGAAGGGGATCTGCTCTATGATGAGATCGGAAGCCATCTTCTGGTAAAGAAGATCCGTGATGAAAAAAGAGAGCTGTTTGAACAGCTGGAGCAGTATTATGCAGTATTCTTTCTGGATGAACAGATTTAATGACAGGAGTAAAAAATGCTTTTTGCGATCGATGTAGGAAATACAAATATTACGGTAGGACTCTTTCAGGAAAAGAAACTGATCCGTCAGTTCCGGATGATCACACAGACCTCCCGGACCTCGGATGAATACGGTGTATTCCTGGGAGAATGGCTTCAGCTGAACGGCTATGTGATGAAGGACATCACGGATGTGGTGGTTTCCTCCGTTGTGCCGGATATCATGCATTCACTGATTAGCGGACTGATCAAGTATTTTGATGTTAAACCCCTGATCATAGCTCCGGGAGTAAAGACGGGGATCAAGATCTCCATCCCGAATCCGAAGGAACTCGGTGCCGATCGTCTTGTAGATGCAGTGGCAGCCTATGAAATGTACGGCGGTCCGGTGATCGTCGTGGACTTCGGAACCGCGACCACCCATGACCTGGTCCTGGAGGACGGTACATTTTATGCGGGTGTTACCTCACCCGGTATCCGTCTTGCGGCAAATGCGCTCTGGACCGGTACGGCAAAACTGCCGGAGGTTGAGATCCGGAAGGTGAATACCATTCTGGGACGGGATACGGTTTCCAGCATGCAGGCAGGTATTTATTACGGATATATCGGTCAGACCGAGTATATCATCCGCAAACTGAAGGAGGAGTCAAAGCTCACGAATCTGAAGGTGGTTGCGACCGGCGGACTCGGAAAGCTGATCTCCGAATCCACGAAGGAAATCGATATTTACGATCCGGAGCTCACATTACACGGACTCAGGATCATTTATGACAAACAGTAAGAGAGGAACCGCAGGATGAATCAGGCGGATTTTACAGGAAAACTTTTCTTGGGACCAATGGCAGGCGTAACCGACCTGCCATTTCGTCTGCTTGCACGGGAATGTGGTGCGGACGTTGTGACAACGGAAATGATCAGCGCGAAAGGGCTTTATTACGGAAGCAGGAATACACCGCCCCTTCTGGCCAGCGAGGAAGCTGACCGGCCGGTGGGAATCCAGCTTTTCGGAAGAGAACCGGAGCTGATGGCTGCGGAGGCGGAAAAGCTTCTGGAACAGCATCCCTTTGATTTTGTTGACATCAATATGGGATGTCCCATGCCGAAGATCGTGAATAACGGGGAGGGAAGCGCACTGCTGAATGAACCGGAGCTGGCTGCAAGGATCGTTTCGGAAATGTCCGGCCGCCTGAAGGTGCCGGTTACGGTAAAGATCCGTGCCGGATTCCGGAAAGGGGAAAGAACGGCACCGGAGATAGCGAAACGACTGGAACAGGCCGGTGCATCGGCCATTGCGGTCCATGCCCGGACAAGAGAAGAATATTATCAGGGAGAAGCGGACTGGTCCGTGATCCGGGAGGTGCGGGAAGCCGTAAAGATCCCGTTGATCGGAAACGGAGACGTAAGAAGCGGACCGGACGCAGAAAAAATGCTGCGGGAAACCGGATGCGACAGCGTGATGGTTGCCAGGGCAGCCCAGGGAAATCCCTGGATCTTCCGGGAGATAAAGGCCTATCTGAAGGACGGAACGATCCTTCCTCCCGTTACGGGAGAAGAAAGAAGGGACCTTCTCACCAGACAGACACTCCGGATGGTGGAAGAGAAGGGAGAATACATCGGTATTCGTGAAATGCGGAAGCATGTGGCCTGGTATACCCAGGGATTACCCGGATCCGCCGGACTCCGAAGGGAAGTGAACAGCATAACGGATCTGGAGGGGCTTCTGGAACTTATCCGTCGGATTCCCTCTTCCGGATCTTAGCAGCCCGTTTAGGGGGCTTATCCTGTTTATTCTTGACCGATGCAGGGGAATGGCATATAATCCTAAGTACGTATGGGATTTTGTCCCGGAAGAACTGAGGAACAGGAGGTGCGGGCATATGTTGGATGACGATTTTGATTATGACGAATATGACGGTTATAACATAAAAGAGAAGAAGCCTGTGAAGGAACGCTTGCGCAAAACGTTCTTCGGGCTTGTGATCACGGGCCTTGTGGTGGTTGTCGGAGCAACGGCGGTTTCCAAATACATGAATCAGACAAATTCTTACGGAAGGATCAAGGCTGCCGGAGAATTATATGAAGCGCCGACCTATGAAAACGGATTCCGGACCATCAGCTATGAATCCCTGCATCCGGAACTGGCTCCGAAATCCCAGGAGGTTCAGGAACTGACCGAACAGCAGAAGAATCTGGAAGCTGAGAAAAAGGCCGAAAAAGAGAAAAAGAAGCAGAAGGCGATGGAAAATCTCCTGAAGATCGGTAACCGCGATGCAAAGAAAAAGGCGGAAGAAAGAGCGGAAAAATATCAGAAGAATGTGATCCAGGAGTCAACGACCGTAACAACAACCATCATTCCGGAGGGAACATCTCCCGGAACAGGTCAGGCATCTTCCGTGGAGTCCTCGCAGGTTGCGACCGATTATTATAACGGCGGATATTCCCCTCCGATCTATGTGGATGCTGCATCCAGCGGAGCCGAATACCTGGGAGAGTGGGAGATCACGGCATATTGTGCATGCGTAATCTGCTGTGAGAAGTCCGACGGTATCACGGCCAGCGGCGCATATGTTAAGGCAAACCATACGGTTGCCGGACCGAAGGAATTCCCCTTCGGAACCCAGCTGATCATCAACGGACAGCTTTATGTGGTGGAAGACCGGGGAGGCGGAATCCACGGAAACCGTATCGATATTTATTTTAATACCCATCAGGATGCCCTGAATTTCGGGCGTCAGCATCTGGATGTTTACCGGCTGAACTGATCGGGCGGCTTATATTAAGACAGTAGGGAGAAAATGAAATGAGTTTTATGTACAGAAGCACACGGAACAAGGAAGAAGCAGTTACTGCATCCCAGGCAATCCTGAAGGGGCTTGCAGGTGAGGGCGGACTTTTCGTACCGGACGAGATTCCGGTGATGGATATCCCCTTTACCGAACTTGCCAAAATGGATTACCGCGGAGTTGCATACGAAGTAATGAGCCGTATGCTTACGGATTTTACCGAAGAAGAACTGAAATACTGCATCAACGGCGCATATGATTCCAAGTTTGATGACGAGAAGATCGCACCGCTGGTAAAGCATCATGATACACATTTCCTGGAACTGTTCCACGGAAAGACCATCGCATTTAAGGATATGGCACTTTCCATCCTGCCGTATCTCATGACAACTGCAGCAAAGAAGAACCGGATGGATCATGAGATCGTGATCCTTACAGCCACCTCCGGGGATACCGGAAAGGCAGCACTGGCGGGCTTTGCGGATGTTCCCGGAACCCGGATCGCGGTATTCTATCCCAAGTCCGGCGTAAGTCCGATCCAGGAAAAGCAGATGGTAACCGAAAAAGGAAAGAATACATTTGTAGCGGGAATTACCGGGAACTTCGATGACGCACAGACAGGCGTTAAGAAAATGTTCAGCGATCCCGCACTTGCAAAGGAACTGGATGAAAAGGGCTTCCGTTTCTCATCCGCGAACTCTATCAACATCGGACGTCTTGTACCCCAGATGGTATATTATTACTATGCGTACGCACAGTTGGTCGGCTCCGGAGAGATCCGGCCGGGAGACAAGATCAATATCGTTGTCCCGACAGGTAATTTCGGAAATATCCTTGCAGCATATTATGCGTCGCTGATGGGACTTCCGGTAAACCGTTTCATCTGCGCATCCAATGACAATAAGGTCCTGTTTGATTTCTTCAAAACAGGAGTCTATGACAGAAACCGTGAATTCATCCTGACATCTTCCCCGTCCATGGATATCCTGATCTCCAGCAACCTGGAGCGTCTCATCTATCGGATCGCCGGAAATGATGCGGACAAGAACCGTGAGCTTATGAAGGAGCTCTCCGAGCAGGGTAAATATACCATCACGGATGAAATGAAGAAGGCACTGGAACCGTTCTACGGAAATTATGCGGATATGGATACCGTTGCGGAAACCATCCGGAAGATCTATAAGGAAGACGGTTATATCATCGATACCCATACAGCAGTTGCTGCTGCCGTATATGACATGTATAAAGAGGAGACCGGTGATATGACACCGACGGTGATCGCTTCCACGGCAAGTCCGTATAAGTTCACAAGAAGCGTCATGACCGCCATTGATCCTGCATATGACAGTCAGGAGGATTTCCAACTGGTTGACCAGCTGGAGAAGCTTTCCGGTGTTAAGGTTCCCCGGGCCATCGAGGAGATCCGGAGTGCAGAGGTGCTGCATAAGACCGTATGCGAAAAGGAAGAGATGGAATCCGTAGTTAAGAAGTTTCTTGGAATCTGAGAAAACAACCGCCCGTTTTCATCGGATATAACTGAACAGGCTGTTCATTGGTACCTTCCAGCCGATCAAAACCGGGACCGTATAAAGGGGCATAGTCTTGCCCCTTTACGGGTGGTTTTGCCACCCTTTTTTTACGCGATTTTGTAAATTTGAACATCCGGATCATCCGGACAGGAAAAGAGGATTGAAATGTTTACACTGCAGACAAAAGCTTCATTTGACAGTGCGCATTTTCTGAAGGGATATGAAGGGAAATGCTCCAATATCCACGGCCACAGGTGGACCGTGGAGGTGGAGCTTTCAAAGGAAAGCCTGGAGGAAGAAGGGCAGTGCCGGGGAATGATCATGGATTTCTCGGATGTGAAAAGTGCGCTCCGGGAGGAGACGGGCCGTCTGGATCATTCGTTCCTGATGGAGGAAGGAAGTCTTCGTCCCGCGACACTTGCCGCGCTTAAGGAAGAAAAATTCCGGATTCTGGAATTTCCCTTCCGTCCCACGGCGGAGAACTTTGCACGGTATTTTTATGAGCGGATGAAGGAAAAGGGCTATCCGGTCCGCCGGGTCCGTGTTTATGAAACACCGAACAACTGCGCCTGCTATGAAACCTGAGGAAGGAAGAGGAAGGATGAACCGTTTTCGTGTGACGGAACGTTTTGTAAGTATCAACGGGGAGGCCCGGCGGGCCGGAGAACTCAGCTGTTTCATACGGCTGGCAGGCTGTAATCTCTGCTGCAACTACTGCGATACCAGATGGTCCTGTGACCCGGATGCGCCTGCGGAGGAGCTGACAAAGGAAGAACTGCTTTCCTGGGTTCTTCAGGAAGGGATCCGGAATGTGACGCTGACAGGAGGAGAACCGCTTCTTTCTCCCGGTGTCCGGGAACTGCTTTTGCTGTTCGACCGGCAGGAAACACTCCGGGTGGAGGTGGAAACCAACGGAGCGGTTTCGCTGGATCTGATCGGGGGATTATCGGACCGTGTTACATTTACCATGGATCTGAAATGTCCCGGCAGCGGGATGTCCGACCGTATGATCTGGAAAAATACAGAGTACCTTCGACCGGTGGATACGGTAAAATGTGTGGTCAGTGACCGGAGGGATCTGGACTGGGTCAGGGAAAAAACAGAGGAATATAAACTGACGGAGAAATGCGTTGTTTACATAAGTCCGGTGTTTGGCCGGATCGATCCGAAGGAGATCGTTGAATATTTGAAGGAATTCCGTATGAACGAGGTGCGAATGCAGCTGCAACTGCATAAATTCATCTGGGATCCCGGGAAGAAAGGTGTCTGAAAATGAGTATGGACTTGGAAAAAATAAAAGAGCATGTAAGAGGGATCATCGAAGCCATCGGTGATGACCCGGATCGCCCGGGACTTGTGGATACACCGGACCGCGTGGCCAGGATGTATCAGGAGGTTTTTGAGGGCGTTCAGTACAGCAATGACGAGATCGCGGAAATGTTCAACAAAACATTTCCCATAACCGAAGGGTCGAAAAAGGATATCGTTCTGGTAAGGGATATCAGCGCATTCAGTTACTGCGAGCATCATATGGCTCTGATGTATGATCTTAAGATCTCCATCGCATATGTTCCCACGGACAAGGTGATCGGATTGAGTAAGATCGCACGGGTTGCGGTCATGGTATGCAAGCGCCTGCAGCTGCAGGAGAGGATCGGTTCGGATATCGCGGAGATCATCGGGAAGATCGCCGGCACGGAAGATGTGGCGGTTCTGATCACCGGAAAACACAGCTGTATGACGGCCCGCGGGATCAAGAATATGCCGGCGGAAACGGTTACACTTACCGTACGCGGCGCATTTGAAACCAGTAAGGATCTGAAGGATCAGATCCTGGCGCTGGGTCCCGGGCGCTAGGGGACGCCCGGCTTAAGGAAATGAAAGAAACTGTGGAAAGCCCGTGGTGCGGGATCAAAGAAAGAGGGTTTTATCATGAAGAACAAAGAAAAGGCACTGGTTGTATTCAGTGGCGGACAGGATTCAACGACCTGTCTTCTGTATGCGCTGAACCATTATAAGGAGGCGGAAGCCATTTCCTTTGACTACGGCCAGAGGCATAAGAAGGAACTGGAATGTGCGGCGGAGATCGCAAAGAGGCTTTCCGTAAAGCATACGATCCTGGATCTTTCGGAACTGAACCGGCTGGCGCCGAATTCCCTGACAAGGGATGATATTCCGGTGGATACGGATGCTCCGGAGGAGGGAACGCCGAATTCATTCGTGGAGGGAAGAAATCTGCTCTTCCTCACCTATGCGGCCATCTACGCAAAGACACACGGGATAACGGATATTCTGACGGGCGTATCCCAGAGTGATTTCTCCGGATACCCGGACTGCAGGGACATTTTCATCAAATCACTGAATACCACACTGAATCTTGCCATGGAGTATGAGTTCGATATCATCACGCCGCTCATGTGGATTGATAAGGAAGAAACCTGGGAACTGGCAGACGAGCTTGGCGGATTTGAAATAGTGCGTGATATGACACTGACGTGTTATAATGGAATCGTGGGTGAGGGCTGTGGAAACTGCCCGGCATGCAAACTGAGAAAGAGAGGATATGACCGATATGTCGCAAAAAAAGCTGATCTTCATAGTTAATCCGAAGGCAGGAAAATCACAGCTCCGAAAGAAAATGGTGGAGGTTGTGGATGAGTTCTCCCGTGGCGGATACCAGGTAGAGGTCTATACGACGAAATCTGCAGAGGATGCGGAAAATCAGATCTACGAGATCGGTGACCGGTATGATATGGTGGTGATCTCGGGTGGAGACGGATCGCTGGACAACGCAGTAACCGGCATCATGCGTCTGAAGGAGAGAACGGATAAGATCCCGCTTCTCGGATATATTCCCTGCGGTTCCACAAATGATTATGCCAAGAGCCTCTGTATCAGTCTGAAACCGGAGGTTGCCGCAAAACAGATCATGAACGGTCTCCCCTGTCCGGTGGATGTGGGAAGGCTTGCAGGAAGACATTTTATCTATGTGGCTGCATTCGGTATCTTTACGGAAGTGTCCTATGCGACACCCCGGGATCTGAAGGCAAAGCTGGGACATGCGGCCTACGTACTGGAGGCGGCAAAATCCCTTAAAAATGTAAAGACCTACCGGCTGAAGGCTTCCTTCGACGGAAGGATCATCACCGGTGAATTCCTTTACGGACAGGTCACCAACTCCCGCTCGGTAGGCGGATTCCGCGCAGTGGGACTTCGGGACATGTCCTTCCATGACGGAGAGTTTGAGTGTGTCTTCATCCGGAAACCGAAGAATCCGGTCCAGCTGGAGCAGATCCTTCAGTCCATTCTGACCAATAAGCAGAATGAAGAATATATCATCTATGAAAGAGCAAAATGTGTGAAGGTTGAGGGGATCACGGAGATCCCGTGGACGGTAGACGGTGAGTATGCCGGCGACTTTAAGCAGGCAAAGGTAGAGGATCTGCATAATGCGGTAACGCTGGTGCTGGGAGATCTGACCACCTACGGAAGCCCGGAGACAGAAGAACTGGTTCCGGCAAGCGTAAAGAAGATGCCGCTTCTTTCAAAGTAGGGAGAACGGCGGCAGACTATAGGAACCGATAACAGCGTACAGAGACCGATAGAAGAGAACAATAAACGACAGTATCATAGAATAAAGATATCTAACAAGGAAAGGGGTACTCTATGACACGTTTAAAAAAGAGGATCATGACGGTTCTCGTTGCAGGAATGCTGGTTCTGTCCGGCTGCGGAAACAAGGACAACGGCTCGACCGGAGCTTCAACAGAGGCTGTGACCGAACAGAAGACAACCGAATCGGCTTCGACGGAAGCAAAGACTGAGGCGAAGACGGAAACAAAGACGGAAGCGAAAACAGAAGCTTCCACCGACAAGCCGGAAAGCAGTAAACATGCGGGCAAGACCGCAGATGAGATCCTGGCGGAACTGACACTGGAGCAGAAGGCTGCCCAGATGGTAATGCCGGCAATCTATAACACTTCTGTAGAAGAAATGAAGCAATACGGTTACGGAGGAGTTCTTTCCAAGACAGAATCCCTGGATCCGGCAGACTGGAGAAAGGTGATCGATGAGCTGCAGGCCGCGGCACTTGCTTCCCCTGCGGGAATCCCGTTCCTGTACGGACAGGATGATGTGCATGGAGTAAACTATGCGCTGAATACGGTTATCTTCCCGCACAATATCGGTGCCGGAGCGGCAAATGATCCGGAACTCATGTATCAGGTAGGACTTATTACCGCGGATGAGGCAAATATGTCTCATATGCCATGGAACTATTCTCCGGTTGTAGCGCAATCGGTTGATCCCCGCTGGGGAAGAACTTACGAAAGCTATGGGGCAGATCTGGACATTATCAAGAGTCTGAGTTTATCCTACTCCAAGGGTCTGCTTGACGGCGGAATGGTCGTATGTGCAAAGCATTTCTTCGGAGACGGAAATGTAGGGTACGGAACCGGTGAGAAAGACAATATAGAGATGCTGATGGACAGAGGCGATGCAACCCTTTCCGAGGATGAGATCAAGGAACTGCTTTCCGTCTATCAGCAGCTGATCGATAACGGAGTCCAGACGGTCATGATCTCACACTCATCCCTGAACGGTGTGAAGATGCATGAGAATGAAAAATATATCCAGTATCTGAAGAATGAAATGGGCTTCAAGGGATTTGTTGCCAGCGACTGGGATTCGGTTCAGCATATTACAGGTTCCTCTTATGAGGAGCAGGTAACAAAATCCATCAATGCCGGAATCGATATGTTTATGGAGGTTGCAACCTATAACGATGTGATCGCCATTATCGTAGCGGGTGTTGAAGGAGGAACCATCAAGCAGGAACGTATCGATGATGCCGTAAGAAGAATCCTTCAGGTAAAGATCGACGCGGGTCTCATGGATGATCCTTACATGAAGAACTACAAGACAAAAGAAAGCCAGCCGGGCAGCGCCGAGTACAGGGCAGTAGCGGAAAAACTGGTTGAAGAAAGTCTGGTTCTTCTTAAGAATGACGGAAATGTACTTCCGCTGAAGGAAGGAACAAAGGTATATATTACCGGCCCTGCAGCAGATAATGATGTTGCGCAGTGTGGTGGCTGGACCATTGACTGGAACGAGAGTAATCTGGAGAAGATCCCGGGACTTACCACCATCAAGGCAGGATTTGAACAGGTGGCTGCAGAACACGGCATCACGGTAACGACAAATAAGGACGAAGCGGATGTGGTTCTTCTGGTGGTCGGTGAACAGTCCTATGCTGAGTGGAACGGTGATACGGAAGATCTGGCACTGACCGGTGCACTGGGACTTTCCGGAAACCAATCCGCGATCCAGGAAGCAAAAGAACTCCGGAATGCAGGGAAAAAGGTTGTAACCTGTGTTGTTGCGGGACGTCAGGTAATCCTTGGAAATGCATATACGGATTCGGACAGCGTGGTAATGTGCTATCTTCCGGGTTCGGAAGGACAGGGTGTTGCAAAGGTACTTTGTGGAGAGGCTGATTTCAAGGGTAAGCTTCCCAGCCCCTGGTATGATTCCGTGGATCAGATCGGAAAGACTCCGTGGCTTGAAAAGGGCTTTGGCCTTACCTACGGAAACTGACCGGCAGGTTCAGGGCTGATGAATCAAAAAGAATGAATAACAGGAATAACAAAAGAGGAGAATGGCCTTCGTCATTCTCCTCTTATTTTCCTTTCATGCAGCAGGGATTTCTGTTTCGTCCTGCTCTGTTACAGGAAGCTGTTATTTTGCTCTGCATTTGCACTTGCAGCAGGGGATCTTGGATGTAACAACGGTTACTTTTTCCTTTACGCCGTCAACCTTTTCCTTTGCTGCATTGATCTTGCCTTTGACAGCAGGATTTTCTGCAACCAGATAAACCTTTTCCTTTACATTCTCATAGGAATCGTCAACCACGGTTTTTACCTTATCGGATTTACGATATAAATAATAACCTACACCGCAGACAGCACCGATGGTAAGAACACGGCGGAAGAATTTTCTTCTTCTCTTCTTCATTTTTTTCTTAACAGAGCATTTTACTGCGTCCTGAATTTCCTTCTTCAGAAGTTCTTTCTTTTCTGCTTCAAGATCTGCGAAGATCTCCTCGAGCTTCTCATCCAGTTTCTTTTCCATGTGATAACCTCCATTTAAAGATTGGAATATGATCGAATACCCCTCTTTGAACATACACCGATGGTTAAATTATATCAGAGGGTCGGAATATGTCAAGGCAGAGAAACCCGCTTACCCGCGGATCAGCAGGTGGAGGAGATAGAGGACTGCAAGGAACAGCAGGTTGATGATGGTGAATTTTAAGAGATAACCTTCCTTTTCCCGGCGTTCCTTCGCATAGAATTTGTAGGTGATCAGGCTTGCCATGCTGGCGATCAGGGTTCCGAGTCCGCCCAGGTTTACGCCGATCAGAAGCGCGCTTCCCTGTCTTGTAAAGGCGGAAAGCAGCATGGCGGCGGGAACATTGCTTATGATCTGGGAAGACAGGACTGCTGTCAGGGTTACATTCTGTTCCACGATCTTTGTCAGGGTGTTGCGGATGACCTCGATCCGTCCCAGATTTCCGATCAGGATAAAGAAGAACAGAAATGTGATGAGCAGGGAATAATCCACCTTCCGGAATGCACCATGATCCATCACCAGGATCACTGCGGCAACAATCCCCAGCATGATCAGGTAATGAAGAGAACCGACAACTGTTGCGAGGCAGACCATGAAAAGAGCAATGTAGAGGAACATTTTCAGAAGGTCCGGTCGTACGGGGGCGGTGGTTTCGGCATGATCGACGGTATGATCCGTCCGGTTCAGCCAGAAGACCATGACGCAGAGCAGCACAAGGGATGCGACGCTGTAGGGGAGCATGAGCAGGGTAAACTGCTTCATTGAGAAACCATACTCCGTGAAAAGGTACAGGTTCTGCGGGTTCCCGATGGGAGTCAGCATACTTCCCAGGTTAGCGGCCACGGTCATAAGGATCAGTGTATAGATGGTGCGCCGCCGGTCGCCGAAGGCCTTAAGCAGAAGCAGGGCGAAGGGGACCAGTGTTACAAGGGCTACATCATTTGTCAGCAGCATACTGAGGAAAAAAGAAAGAAGTACAAGGAAAAGGGAAATGTACCGCTCCGAACGGATGCGCCGGAGTATCCGCTGGGTCAGATAATCAAAGGTTCCGATCCGTACCAGCGCGCTTACGACAAGCATCAGACTGAAAAGAACGGCAAGCACACGAAAGTTTACATAATCCAGATACTGCTTGTCCGGGTGCACAAAGAAACAGGAAACTGCAGCCAGTACGCCTGATACGAAGAGGATGGTATCCGTTTTTATGAAATTAATGATCTTCTTTTTCATTATGCTTCTCCGGACTCCTTAAAAAAACTCCGGGAGTTACTATACATCAACCGGCGGCCGGTTGTAAAGAGATCACTTTACCT
>CADBOV010000109.1 GCA_902796385.1 uncultured Lachnospiraceae bacterium | reverse complement strand
GCCCATGCGGGGAAGTCCGGCAATCGAAGCGGGTCTCCTTCCGGAGGATGTTTTTGTTGAGATTGATGGTGTGGAGCTGACCTCCGAAATGGAGCTGGAAGGAGTAGTGGAAATGATCCGCGGCTCGGAAAACTCGACGGCACATTTGAAAATGTACCGGGAAGGCACCGGTTATATGGAATTTGACGTTCCCAGAAGAGTGGTTCAGCATATCACGGTAGACTACGAGATGATGGAAAACCAGGTGGGATATATCCGGATCAGCCAGTATGTCCAGATAACATATCCGCAGTTTAAAGAGGCGGTGGACACCCTGACAGGCCAGGGCGCGAAGGCGCTGATCCTGGATGTAAGAAACAATCCGGGCGGACTCACGGACATCGTGGATAAGATGGTTGATTATCTGGTTGAGGATAAGCAGGTTCCGGAAGGCGGAGATCCGAACAAACCGGGACTCATCCTGGAAATGAGAAATAAGAATGAGCAGGTCCTGTATTCCGATTACACATCGGACGGACATTCCGTGGATCTTCCGATGGCGGTTCTGATGAACGGAAACAGTGCAAGTTCAGCGGAAATCTTTATCGGATGCTTAAGAGATTATAAAAAGGCCGTAACGGTCGGAACCAAGAGCTACGGAAAGGGAATCGTTCAGCAGACCTTCCCCCTGTCGGATGGCTCGGGTATTAAACTTACGATCGCAAAATATTTCCTGCCTGCAGGCTCCAATGTTCATGAAACGGGTATTGAACCGGATGTGGAGATCGATATGGAACTTGAGAAACGCAGGAATATCAGTGCTTTGAAGCACAATGAGGATCCGCAGCTGATCAAGGCTCTGGAGGAGCTTGGCATGGATCCGCTTCCGGCTCCGGAGGAAACAACCGAAGAGAAGAAGGAAACGACCGAGGCAACGGAACAGAAGCCGGAGGAAACGACAGAATCGACGGAGGAGCAAACGGAAGAACAGACGGAAGAAGAGACCGAGGAAGAGACCGAAGAGGAAACAGAAGAAGAGACTGAGGAAGAGACCGAAGAATAAGCAGCAGAAAAACAGAAGAATAAGCGACGGCAGAATAAGGGACAGAAGAATAAAGCAACAGATGTCAGAATAAAGAAACAGGAAGGATCTATTATATGCATCAGGAAATGATCGTGGTTCTCGATTTCGGAGGCCAGTATAACCAGCTGATCGCACGCAGGGTACGTGAGTGCCATGTGTATGCGGAAGTGCATCCGTATACCATTTCGTTGGAGAAAATAAAGGAAATGAATCCGAAGGGAATCATTTTTACAGGTGGTCCCAACAGTGTTTATCTGGAAGATTCACCGACATATTCAGCGGAAATCTTTGAACTGGGGATTCCGATCCTCGGTATCTGCTATGGATCCCAGCTTATGGCGTATAAACTGGGTGGAGAAGTAAAAACGGCGCCGGTCAGCGAGTATGGAAGAACGAAGACGATGCTTGTGAAATCGGGAGAAGCTTCGGATTCCGTGCTGTTCCGTGATGTTCCGGAAGAGTTTAACAGCTGGATGAGTCATACGGATTATATCGCAAAGGCTCCGGAAGGCTTCCGCATTTCCGCTGAAACCGGAAACTGTCCGGTGGCAGCGATGGAAGATCCTGAAAGAAAATTCTATGCAACCCAGTTCCATCCGGAGGTTATGCATACGGAGTATGGGCAGGCGATCCTGAAAAACTTTGTAACAAAGGTTTGCGGATGCAGCGGTTCATGGAAGATGGATTCCTTCGTGGATGCTACTGTAAAGGAACTGAGAGAAAAGATCGGCTCCGGCCGGGTGCTCTGTGCTCTGTCCGGCGGTGTGGATTCCTCCGTGGCAGCCGTACTGCTGGCAAAGGCGGTCGGAAAGCAGCTTACCTGCGTATTCGTGGATCATGGTCTGCTTCGAAAAGATGAAGGGGATGAAGTGGAAGCGGTTTTCGGACCGAACGGACAATACGATCTGAACTTTATCCGTGTGAATGCACAGGAGCGGTTCTATCTGAAATTAGCCGGGGAGACGGATCCGGAGAGAAAGAGACACATTATCGG
>CADBOV010000108.1 GCA_902796385.1 uncultured Lachnospiraceae bacterium | reverse complement strand
TAATCATCTGAGTCCCCATAGATGCTGCTGAAGTCTGAACCTGATCTGGGATTCGAATAATCCAGTCTGAGATGAACAGCTGCCCAGTGCATGAACGGTGACAGTACGATCACAACTGCCGCAATCAGACAAAAGACCTGGAACATATTCATCTTCGAAGATTTAACGGTTCCTACCACTTTACCCACGGAGGCACCGATATTAACTCCCGGTTTGTATCCTCCGTAACCACCATACTGCTGATTTCCGTAGCCCTGCTGCTGATATCCCTGCTGGTATCCCTGCTGATACCCCTGCTGTTGGTACCCCTGCTGATACCCCTGCTGCTGATATCCCTGTGCAGCATACTGATCCTGCCCGTAGTTCTGCTGATACTGCTGCTGCTTTCCGCAGTTGGCGCAGAACGTACTTCCCGGCACCATTTCGGTACCGCAATACATACACTTACTCATCCCTTACTCCTTTTTGTGCTTTATTTTTATTTGATCTTCTGAAAAACCCATTTCGCACTAATGATATCTTAGTACAATTCCATCAAAAAATCAAACAAAACTCATCCCTCTGACTCTCCCGGTTCTCTTCCCACAACACGCTCGATCACGATCAATGTGAGAAGCATCAGCACGATGGCGATCGGAAGAGAGATCAGTACATTCTTAACATAGCCTGCGATCACATAGGAAACGGTTGATACCGCTGCCACGGTCAGAGCATACGGAAGCTGCGTGGAAACATGATTTACATGATTTGACCGGGCTCCCGCCGAAGCCATGATGGTCGTATCCGAGATCGGCGAACAGTGATCACCGCACACAGCACCTGCCAGACATGCGGAGATGGAAATGACCATCAGTTCTCCGCCCTTGAAAACGCCGAGGACGATCGGGATCAGGATTCCGAAGGTTCCCCATGAGGTTCCAGTCGAGAAGGCAAGCGCCAGAGCCACAAGAAAGATCACCGCAGGCAGAAGTGCCTTCAGGGCTGCTGCATTTCCTGCCACAAGGCCTGCCACATAGGTATCAGCCCCCAGCAGGCTTGTCATTCCTGCCAATGTCCATGCAAGCGTCAGGATCAGGATCGGGGCAACCATAGCCACAAATCCGGTGGGGATACATTTCATAAACTCCCCGAAGGTGATCACATCACGGTACATGTAATAGAAAAATGTGAAGATCACCGTAATGATGGCACCGATCACAAGGCCCTGGGAAGCATCCGCATTCGCGAAGGCATCGATAAAGGACTTACCTTCAAAGAATCCGCCGGTGTATACCATTCCCATGATACAGCTTGCGATGAGAACAAAAACCGGAAGTACCAGATCCATCACCTTCCCCTTGGGATTGCTCGTTTCTTCTGCTTCCTCCTCTTTTCCGGTGGTGAAAAGATCTCCCTTTATGGCATTCAGTTCATGTCGCTTCATCGGACCGTAATCCACTTTACGGACCGTGATGTAGATCATCATGATGATGGTAAGGATCGCATAGAAATTATACGGAATGGTCCGGAGAAATGTCTGGAAGCCGTTGATATCATATTCAGCCGGAACGGAAGAAGTAACAGCCGCTGCCCAGGAACTGATGGGTGCTATGATACAGATCGGTGCAGCCGTTGCATCGATCAGATATGCCAGCTTTGCCCTTGAAACCTTATGTCTGTCCGTAACCGGCCGCATAACGCTTCCGACAGTCAGGCAGTTAAAATAATCATCCACAAAGATCAGCACACCGAGGACTACAGTTGCCAGCTGTGCGCCGACCCTGGTTTTGATGCGCTTCGAAGCCCAGCGGCCGAAAGCAGCCGACCCGCCGGCTTTATTCATCAGAGCCACCAGAATTCCGAGAAGTACCAGGAATACAAGGATTCCGGCATTCCAGCCGTCGGAAAGCTTCGGGATCATTCCCGCCGGTTTTCCGTCCGGTTTTTTCGTGCCGAACAGCATGGTATTGATCGCCAGTTCCAGGTCAAAATTTGCGTAAATCAGCGCACCTGAGATCACGCCCACAAACAGGGAAGAATATACTTCCTTTGTGATAAGCGCAAGAAGGATCGCGATCAGCGGCGGAACAAGCGCCATTGCAGTCGAATGATATTTACTCTGATAGTCTTCTCCCACCACGATCTCTGTGGACAGGGTATAGATCACGAGCCCGATCAGAGCAAGAAGAATAATTGTAAGAACGATTTTCTTTTTCATATTTCCTCTCTACACTTTCTTAGTTTTTTAAAGAGAATGCCTTTATTTCACCCGGAATGCTTTATTCTTCCGGAGAATCCCCGGCCAGTTTCTGCTTCTGCTGTCTTCCGGTCAGCTTCACTGCGATCGATCTGGGAAGAAGCCTTCCGCCCATGGTAGCAGCCTTCATCGTAAGCGTAGGAACGATCACGACCTTGCGGGAACGAATGCCGCGTAATGCACTGCGCACACATTTCTTCGGCGTGATCCCCTTCAGGGCAAACTGAACATCCGCTACCTTGTTGAATTCGGTATCCACGGGTCCGGGGCAGAGACAACCAACATAAACCCGGCTCCCCTTCTCCTTCAGTTCCTGCGCTACTGCCTGTGTCAGGCTGGTCACGTAGGCTTTTGTTGCATAGTAGGTTGCCATATAGGGACCGCCCGGGAAAAGTCCTGCGGAAGAAGCCACATTGAGGACCGCGCCTTCTCCCTGCTCCTGCATCTTCCGAACCGCATATTTCATAAGGATATGCATGGCAAGAACATTTACTTTGATCATATCCTCTTCCGTTTCCGGATCCGTTTCCAGGAAATCTCCCGCCAGACCGAAGCCCGCATTATTGATAAAGAGGTCGACCTTATGTACGTCCATCCATTTCTTCAGTTTGTCCCTGCCCTCTTCCGTAGACAGATCCGCCTCCAGAACCTCATAGGTTCCCTTCGGCCGCTTTTGAAGCTTCCACCGGATGGTCAGCAGGCGATGTTTTCTCCTCGCCACCAGCAGAAGGGAATATCCCTTTTCATAAAGCTGCCGGACAAACTCCAGTCCGATCCCGCTGCTGGCCCCGGTGATCACGGCCCACTTTTCTTCCGCTTTCTTCAACATTAAAACTCCTCCTCTCCCGTTTTCCCATGGTATTTCGTCCGTCTCTTTTCTACCGGCTGAACCGGCTGATAAATTCCTTCAGTCTCGGATTCTCCGGACGGTCAAATATATCCTCCGGAGACGAATCCTCCATGATCCTTCCTTCGTTGATGAAAATGACACGACTGGATACATCCTTTGCAAATCCCATCTCGTGTGTCACGATCAGCATGGTCATTCCCGTGGCCGCCAGATCCGTGATGATGGAAAGAACCTCGCCTACCATCTCCGGATCCAGAGCCGAAGTCGGCTCATCAAAAAGCATGACATCCGGCTTCATGGCAAGAGATCTGGCAATGGCCGCCCTCTGCTTCTGTCCGCCGGACAGCTGGGACGGATAATGGTCCATTCTGTCTGCCAGTCCGACACGTTCCAGAAGTCTTTTCGCTTCCCTTTCCGCCTCGTCCTTCTCTGCCAGCCCCAGCTTCACAGGGGCAAGCATAACATTTGCAAGGATCGTCAGATTATTAAAAAGATTAAACTGCTGGAACACCATACCGATCCGCTGCCGGACCCTGTTCTGTTCCTTTTGTCTCAGCCCCACCAGTTCGGTTCCCTCAAACAGAATACTTCCTTCATCCGGCTCCTCCAGCAGGTTCAGCATCCGGATCAATGTGGACTTTCCGCACCCGGAAGGACCGATGACGGAGATCACTTCTCCCTTCCGTACATCCAGATCGATTTCCCGTATTACCTCATTGGAGCCGAAGGATTTCTTAAGACCCCTGACGGAGATCAGGACCTCATTTATATTATCGCTCATTCTTCTTCAGTCTCCTCTCCAATTTTCCGACCAGTGCGGTAAGGATCAGCACCAGGATCAGGTAGATCAGCGCCACCGAAAGGAGCGGCAGTAACGGCTCGTACGTGATGCTTCTTATGATCTCTCCCCCTTTTGTCAGATCCTGAAGCCCGATATATCCTGCGATGGAGGTTTCCTTCAGAAGGGCGATGAACTCGTTTCCGATGGCCGGCAGTACATTTTTGATGGCCTGGGGAATGATCACATTATTCATCAGACAGCTATAGCTGAGCCCCAGACTCTTTCCGGCTTCAAACTGTCCCTCATCGATGGACATGATCCCCGACCGGATCACTTCACATAGATAGGCCGAAGAATTGATCCCGAATGCGATGATCGCCACCAGCACCTTATTGATATCCACCGAAGCAAATATTACGAAATAAATGATCAGAAGCTGAACCATGACCGGCGTACCGCGGATTACGGTAACATACAGCTTCACAAAGAAATTCGGGATCTTAAGAGATCCGTTCTTATCGTGCGTAACACGGATCAGCGCAAGGATAAACCCGAAGGAAAATCCGATCAGGATTGCCACAATGGTGATCAAAATGGTAACAACAAGCCCCTGTAACAGATATTTCCAACGCTGTTCCTTGATAAAGTTGTTATAGAGTTTCGTAAGGAATCCCGTAGATTCCCTGATCGCATCATCGTCCCTGACCAGGATCACCTGCTTTGACTGCGCATAACAGTCCGAGAAGCTGATCTCCTTCATCCGTTCCTCTGTAACCGTGAAACCCGCAAGGCCGATATCTCCCTTTCCGGAACTGATCGCATTGATGATGGAATCAAACTCCACATTCTCAATCTTCAGCTCATATCCCATCTTGTCCGCAGCCGCCATGGCGATGTCCACATCGATTCCGACGATCTTGCCGTTCTGATAATACTCATACGGCGGAAAATAGGCATTTGTAAACATCTTCAGTTTCTCGCCGCCGGTCACCTTCTGCTCATAGGTAAACGGTTCTGTTTCCCCGGTTTTCTCATCGGGAATATAGTTCCGGATGATCCGGTTCAGCGTTCCGTCTTCATTCAGTTCCGAAAGCGCCCGGTTAAATTTCCGGAGAAGCTCGGGATTATCTTTCGAAATAACGGCAGCATACTCTTCATTTGCGAATTCCTGTTCCAGTATCATGAGCCCGTCACGCTGCGTGGAAAATGCCTTTGCCGGCTGCTCATCGACCACCACCGCATCCAGCTTCCCCTGCAGCAATGCTTCTACCGCATCCGCAGCCTTTGAATAGCGTTCCACCTTTGTATTATCTTCATCCCCCTCATAGGCGGAGACATAGATATCCCCTGTGGTCCCAAGCTGAACACCGATCTTTTTCCCCGGAAGATCATCCACACCGAAAACCGTATTGCCCGGTAAATCGTCTCCCGGATCCGACTTTTTGCATGATGTCAGTGAAAGCAATCCGATCAGAATCAGCATCACCGCAAAAAGTTGTTTTGTTTTCGTCTTCATGCCCCTATCTCCCTCTTCTCGAATCTAATACTTTATTGTATAATAATCAGGATGAAAATACCATATGAAATACGCCAAAATAATTCGAAAACAAAACCAAAGGAGAGAGTCTATGGCAGAACAACTTTTTACGATCCCCGTGAACGAAGCCTTTGAGGGTGACTCGGAATGTCCCTTCTGTGAAATGCATAAGCAGTTGGAGAATAACGCCATCGAATTCACGCTCGGTCCCAGTTATATGGAGGACGATAACCGTGAAGTGACCGACAAACTGGGCTTTTGTCCGACACACATCCGGAGACTCTATTCCGAAAAGAACCGGCTGGGTCTGGCACTTATGATGAACACCCACATCAATAAGATCACAAAAGACCTGAAGGCCGCTGCCGAACAGGGTCCCGGTGAAAAAGGTGGATTCTTATCCAGAAAGACCGGTGAAAGCCCCGTGGTAAATGTGATCCGGGGATTCCGGGAAACATGCTTTGTCTGCCAGCGTGTAGCGCCGGTATTTGACCGTTATATCGATACATTTTTCTATCTTTGGAAAAAGGAACCGGAGTTCCGGGAGAAGGCATCCAAATGTAAGGGCTTCTGTATGAACCATTACGGACGTCTGTATGAAGAAGGCCAGAAGAAACTCGGGAAAAAGGAATGTGATGAATTCCTCACCCTGCTGAACCGGATCTTTTTTGAGAATCTGGACCGGGTGAACGGGGATCTTTCCTGGTTTATCGACAAGTTCGATCACAGGAATGCGGATAAGCCCTGGAACAATTCCCGGGATGCCCTGCCCCGTTCCATCACGAAGGTTTCTTCCGAAATCGTTGACTGATCTTTAAGATAAGCGCCAGGAGCAGGAGGCCGGTCAGAGCACCCAGGCAGTCCACTCCCACATCAAACAGGGTTCCTGCGCGTCCGGGAACAAAGAGCTGGTGCAGTTCATCCGTAACCGCATAAACCGCAGCCACTGACCAGGACACAAGAAATCTGAGAAAGCCCTTCAGTCGAAGCGCGCCGAAGACAAGCAGTGCAAGCACGGCATATTCCGATGCATGCGCTGCTTTTCTGATGGGATACTCCACCCTCTCCACATAAGCATCCTGCTCAGCTTTCGACCATTCGTCAAAATCTGAATGAAAGAAATGTCCGATCATTCTTCCGGCCCAGCCGCTGGTCTCCTTTGATTCGTTCCCGTCAGCCGCGGAAAAACAGAAAATGACCACCATCCAGAGAAGGACCAGGATCCTGAATATCAAAATTTTCTTATCTTTCGCTCCCATGCTCCCATTATAACACTCTTGTCTACCCCCCGGAAAGCCGGACAATAACGGACAATACCGGACAATAAAAACGGAGGACATTCGTCTCGGGCGAACATCCTCCTTAAAATATCTTATGAAGTTGTAATTCGGGCTCTCACCGGACCTCTGTCCCGGGCAAAAGCACCTTTCTTATTCACGTACAACCCTTTACCTCACGTTCCCGTACCACTTGTGATACCAAATACCGCCACTCGCTGTTTCTACATGATACATCTATACAGCATTCTCATTATACGACGTCTGTACCTCCTGGGTTTCCAGGACGATCACTACCGGTAAATACAGGTTGCCAATCTGCCAGGTTACGATATATGCATGTCTGCATCATACTGTTTTTTTGACTCGCTGAAAAAAGTTTCGAATTGGCTGGTCCAATCTGTCTCGAAGGAAGAGAACCCCTGCTTTCGCAGGCCCCTGGTACAATGACCTTCCGAATCTTATTTTCTTTTGATGTGATTCGGATCTGACATCCGGAAAAACAAATCTCTCCTTCCGGAACCAAAGAACCTCTTACCGCTTGCTCCATCTCCGGCCACCGGAGACTGCATCCGAAACTGTTTCGGCCGCCTTATCTACCTTCCTTTCCCTCGTATTTGCCCCGCACCATCCGGGACATATCTGCAGTGTCGCTGCAGGAAAATCCTTATCTTCAAGTACAACTACATTATATGCCTATTTGCGTGACATGTCAAGAGAAATGAGCGTAATTTTCTAATTATTTTTTGTAAATTATCTAAATTGTCAGTCTTTTGTGACAACTTAGCATTATGTGTCTGTCGGCTATTTTGCAGAGTTCTTTTTCTCGATGATCAGTTCCTTTTCACCGATCACATCCTCCAGAAGTCCCCGGATCAGTTTCTCTGTCTGTTCCTCGGATTTCTTCTTAAGCTCGTCTACATTTGCATTTGTCTTTACGTCATTTTCAGCGGTCTGAATGGCAAATGTAACATCATCCTTACTGCTCCAGTTAAAGATCGCGAAGCTCTGATCATAGAAATCGATGGAGTTGGAATCCACATTTACGGATAACAGTTCCGTCTCCGGAAGCGTTACAACCACATTCTTCGCATTCACATCCACTTCGATCTTGGAGAAATCGATTCCCGCCTTGACGGTTGCCGTATACTTCATCGTAAAGCCCTTCTGGGTAAGGAAGGGGATCGATCCGTCTTCATACTTCACAAGACCGGTGTACGTCAGCTCTGCAGTGGTCAGTTCACTGGCAACCTCCAGCTTTCCGGTGATGTAATCCGTGGTGATCTTGGGTTCACTTTTTCCGAACAAAAAGGTTTTCAGCCAGACTCCGCCCATGATAAGCGCTACTGCCACAACAATCAGGATAATGGTCCTTGTCATCTGATTCAGACTGGCCCACCATATTCTTCTACGTTCTGCTTTTTCACTGCGTTCACTTCTCACCGTTATTTCCCCCTTTTTTTACTCTGATCAATAATTCATCCAGCCTTTGCTTCGCCAGATCAAACTCTTCCTGTGATATTTCCTTTCCGGAGAATCCGGCTGTTTCCAGAACCCGGATCAGCTCTTCCATTGGCGGTGGATCTACCCTGTATCCATTCTCCCGGACAGGTTCTTTATATTCCATGACGGAAGTATCCGGAACACCTGCTTCTCTCCGCCTGTCATACAGACATTCGGTCTGTTCCCGATAGTTCACGCATTTAACGAGTTCTTTATCCTTTCGTCTCTTCCGCATCCTGTGTCTGTAATACAGGATCAGCTTCTCGGACCGGTCTCCTCTTGCATATGCCATGCGATACTTCGCAGCCGGTACCACCACCTTCACATTAAGGAAAATGATCAGTACCAGAAGCACTGCTCCCAGCAGGATGTAGGAAACCATCTTCATTGTATCGTCGCCGATGGCGATCCTGAAGTTTCCTCCACCGTCTCCGCTGCTGTCGGAATTATCTTCATCCCCGTCTCCGAAGATGTTGTTAAAGTTATCCCAGAAGGAAGAACCGTCATCCTCATCCAGCGTGGTGGAAGGCGTAACCTCTGCCACCACCCAGCCCTTGCCTTTGATATAAATCTCTACCCAGGCATGGGCATTTGCATCCGTTGCATTGATACTGACCGGAGCAGTCTCTCCGATCGCACTGTAACCGCTGTAATATTTGGAATAATTCTTTTCTTCTCCCTCAACCAGTTCACCACGGCTCAGGATCTGCGAATAGGAAACCGCATATCCTTCACAGTATCTGGCGGGAATTCCCACCGTCCGGAATGCCAGCACGCCTGCACTTGCAAAATGCGCACAGTAGCCTTTCCGGTTCTTGGTCAGGAAGAAATTGATGAAATCCCGGTTCCAGGGAGTCGATCCCGGACGGATGGTATATGGAATGTTCGCTTCGTAGTAATCCGTAAGAAGCTTCACATTTTCCTCCGGTGAAAGATCCGGGGACATTCCCGCATCTTTGACCAGTCCGTCCACCGCTTCCTGATTCATCTCGGGAACCTCCAGATATCCTTCATCCACTTCCCGTTCCGTCTGCACAAGCAGGCTGTCATCCACCAGCGGATAGTATACGAATTCCTGTTCCTTCCCGTGCAGAAGTTCTCCCTGCTCCTCATCCGTGTAGTAGGGATGGTATGTCTGAGCAGCAGCTCCCACATTTTTCAGGCGCATGATTCCCCGGGCAGAGCCCTCCTCATTCTTATCATATGCCTGTCTTAAAGCTTCGGTCTCATACAGATTCTGCTCCGACGCTTCCTGGTAATTATCCGGCTGGAGCCATACATTTTCATTCGTTACATATGTCTTGCCGATCAGATTCTTGATGTAGAGCGTCTCCATGCTGTACGGCGTAAAAACAATATTCAGATCCGGCTTGTAGTCCAGACGGATGGATGCTACGCCTCCCAGGGTACCGCTGGCAAGACCACCGTTATTCGGATAGAAGTTCCAGAGTCCCCAGAAGCCCAGTGCAATGATATTCTGGATCTGTTCCCTGGTAGCCTCTTTATACTTATTCCTGGTCCTGTAGTATTCGTACTGATCCCTCGGCCGGACCAGATTGACCGTACCGCCGATCAGGAGAACCAGCAGGAGGGTCAGGATCATACCCTGCCGGAGTGACTTATGATCCAATCCATAGGAAAGACCCCATTTTCGTCGTTTGAAAATGTGATCGTTCCGGCTCAGGGTAAAGTGCCTTCCGCATTTCAGCACATAGGTCATGGACAGTCCAGCGATGAGCATCATGGAGTATAAAAGCTCCGGCTCCTTTTCCATATACAGCGCCAGGAGGTTCACGGTCACAGCCAGGAAGGCCGCCACCATATAACGGGCCCGGCGGAGGATATAGTTGTTCAGCAGGATGTTCAGGGCAATGCCGATCAGCGTGACGGCAATGGTCACTGCCATATAACGGTTCGCGATGCGTTCATTGTAATGCTGTAAACCGTCCGTGTCAAAATAAATGGCCGCGTACTCATTTGTATCATTCACAATGGCATAGAATCCACTGTTGATATAATCCCTGAACAAAAAGAGCAGGGCCGCGTATCCGCCGAAAAACAGGAGGTATCCCAGATTTTCGGATCTCCAGCTGTGATACAGGCATGCACAGAGGATCGCCGTCGTAAAGATCACCACATGGAAGATCAGTTCCGAGAAAAGGATTTCCATGGCGGACAGATAACATCCGATCCCGCCTGCCGTGATCAGATAAACGACAATACCCTTGATGATCAGGGTCCAGTACCGGTTTTCACTGATCTGATAGACCGATTCATCGATGGTCGCCCCCTTGCAAAGAGGGATCTCGGTCAGATCCTCATCCCGCCATGCGGAACGGCGAAGCCTTCTCTTCTCTTTCTTTGCCGCTTTTTTGTCGATCATATTCAGTTGTTCAATCTTGCTCGACGATCTCGGCATCTGCCTCTCCGTTTCTGAAACAGATATGAACATACGCTTTCAGTTCCGGCCGGATGCTCCGCATCAGCTCACGCGTCTTGTCCGTATCTTTGTATATTTTATCATAGTATAGATCCGCATATGCCTGCTTCAGGGACTCCAGACTCAGGATCTGCCGTTCCTCAAACGCATACCGGCCTTCACTCCACCACATCAGACGTACATAAATCTGCTCCCGTACAAACGCCCGGCATACACCGAAGGTCATGGACAGGACTTCGTCCACCTGCCGGTCTTCTCCGGAAAGCTCCGTCAGAATGACCATCTGCTGGTCGGACATGGAAACTCTGTCCTTTACCATGAGGATGTCTCTCTTGGCTGACAGTTTCCAGTGAATGGACATCAGCTTATCGCCCGGGATATATTCCCGCACATCCGATACGTCCGAAAAATCATGTCCCTTTGTCTGGGTCTCCTCACTCTCCGTCATTCCCCGGGACATATCCGAAAGGTCACCCACCTTTGTTCCTTCAAGGGAAGGATACACATGAACCTCCGTAACGGAGGTCACTTTCCTGGAAAGGGATACAACACCCAGAAGATCACGGACCGTGATGCCGTCCAACTGAAACCTGTAAAGCCCGTTCATGGAATATCTGAGGGGAAACATTTTTTCGTATTTACTGTGCATCTGGATCGGAACCGAGATTATGGATTCCCCCACATCATCATAGAAGCTGTTCTCCGTGATCAGTTTCAGATTTGCATCGTAGGAGAATATCCAAAGTGGATTCTCGATCTTCAGCCGCAGGAATCCCATGTCATCCCTGGTCTGTTCCCGCTCCGGCACATCCAGCGTTACCTTCAGCTTACGCCTGAGCAGGATCACGGATGCGATTGAAAGGATCGGTACCACACTCATGATCGCCAGCAGCATTAAGAAGAAATGACTCCGAAGAAACCAGAAGAAAAATGCGACCAGGGCATATTGTATAAGATATGCAATTATTCTTGAAATGTGAATCCTGGTCTTCAAAACCCTGTTTCCTTCCTGATCTCCGGCTTACCGTCTGCTATCCCGCAGAGTCCGCCGGTCCGATATTTTATACCCGTGGAGCCGGAACCGTTTCCAGAAGCATCCGGATGGCTCCGTCCATATTCACGCCCTGTGCGCGGGTCCTCTGTCCCAATTTCACACGGTGTCCCAGGGTTTCTCTTGCCACCGACTGTACATCCTCAGCCGTCACATATTCCCTGCCGCCGATAACCGCCATGGCCTTTGCCATCTTTAACAGTGCGATGGTACCACGGGGGCTGGCGCCCATGGAAAAGAGTTCATTTACTCTTGTGGTTTCAACCAGATTTACGATGTATTCGTAGATCTCATCCGACACATAAAGCGCATTCGCTTCTTCTCTCAGTGCCCGGATATCATCCACCCCGAGAACCGCCTCCACATAGTTCAGGGGACGATATGCATTTCCTTTCAGGATCTCAACCGCATCGAAATGTTCCGGATATCCCATGGAAAGACATACCATAAACCGGTCCAGCTGTGATTCGGGAAGAAGCTGTGTTCCGGAGGATCCGTACGGATTCTCCGTTGCAATTACGATAAACGGATCCGGAAGTGCCCTGGTAACACCGTCTACCGTAGCCGTTCCCTCTTCCATGACCTCCAGAAGCGCCGACTGGGTCTTCGGGGAGGTACGGTTGATCTCGTCCGCCAGGAACAGATTACAGAAGAC
>CADBOV010000107.1 GCA_902796385.1 uncultured Lachnospiraceae bacterium | reverse complement strand
GTCAACTATGCCATCGATGTGGAAGGATTCATCCGGAAATGAAAGACCTTCGCATCCGGATCATGGATTGTACATGTGGATGCAAAGCCGATCGTGACTACAATGCGGCACTGAACATTAAAACGGAGGGACTGAAAATGATCGCGGCCTAGGCCGTAAATGATAACAGGTAGGTGAGGAACTCGCCGAACCATAACTCTTGTGGAGATCATGGGAAAACTGCCATGTGGTGTGATAATAACCGGGATCGATGAAGCAAGAAGCCCCGACTTCTAAGCGAAGTGTAAGTGGGGGTAGTTCACGATGTTCTGGTGAAGAAGGAGTATGCAGACCAGCCCGACCGGGAGAGCAGAAAAAATCGGGATGAAAAAGGTACGGTGTGATATAAAGAAGTTGCACCGGAATGAGGTGACTAACATGAAAGGCTGGATCGAAGGGATTCAGGAATCCATAGATTATATCGAGCGGAACCTGACGGAGGAACTGGATATTGAGGATATCGCAAAGAAGGCGGCAGTATCCTCCTTCTATTATCAACGTATCTTCGGCGCTCTCTGTGGCATGACCGTCGGCGAATACATCCGGGCACGCCGGATGACGATGGCAGCTCAGGAGCTTTCCTGCTCCGATCATAAGGTGATCGACATTGCAATGAAATACGGATATGATTCACCTGACAGCTTCACGAAGGCCTTTCAGCGTTTTCACGGCGTCACTCCGACACAGGCAAAGGAGTCGGGGACAGTCTTACGCTCATTTGCTCCGATGCATATCAAGATCTCTTTGGAGGGTGGAAATATGCTGGATTACAGAATAGTGGAAAAGGCTCCGTTTACGATCGTGGGAATCAGGAAAAGATTTGATGCCGAAACCGGCTACAGGGAAGTTCCGAAGTTCTGGGGAGAGTGGATGCAGGACAGGAAAGGCCTGACCGGGATGTTCGGCGTGTGTACGGACATGGATGGGAAGAGCCTTGATTACTGGATCGCTGATCTGTATGTGCCATGGAAGGATATTCCGGAAGAGTGCAGCACCTACCAGATCCCCGGCGGTCTGTGGGCGATCTTTACCTGCAAAGGTGCTCTGCCTGACAGTATGCAGAAGGTCAATGCAGAGATCTGGTCGGAGTGGCTTCCCTCCCTGCAGGGATACGCTTTGGCCGGAAATTATCTGATAGAGGCTTATACACAGCCGGCGGCTGATCCCGCCGATACGGTCAGTTATATCTGCATTCCCTTGAAGAAGCAGGAGGATCGCATATGAAAGGTGATAAGGTATTCAGTCTTCTCTATCCGAGAGGGAAGGAAGTGGAGTTTAAGAAGCTGGAAGACAGTGCCTTCCATGATCTTGGGCTTGATGTGATCTGCAAAGCGGTTACTTCCGGGCCAAAGGAAATTGAGATCATTGCGGATATTCTATCCTACCTGACCCCGGATCCGGAGGTGGCAAACTACAGGCAGGATGTCTTTGAAGATATAAAAAACCTTCCGGATATCCGGGCGAAGATTGCTGAGTTGTTTGAGAAAATCGAGTTCAACAGGCAGTTCGGCATGATACGGAAATCCAAGGACGAGGTGGAGGGACTCTGGCTGCTGATGCACCGTCTGGGCCAGTACCGTGACTACATCACCTGTGTCGATTCACTGAAGGAGTGCCTCAGCGATGACAGGATCAGGTCGAAGGGGCTGAAGGATTTTAAAGCCTATATCGATGAAGTTTATGTGGATGCACATTTCAATGAACTTAAGAAGGATCTGGAGAGGCTTTCGATGGAAACCTCAGAGATCCGGAGTGTGACCCTGGGTCTGAATCTGAACAGCAGGCTGGAAGCTGTCAGTATGGGAATTGTCTCCGTAAATAACAAGCCCTTTAAGAAGTCCGGAATCGTAAGTAACTTTGCGGAGGGGATCAGCGGTGACAGGATTAAGGACGGAAATGAATGGAACGGGGATATGCATTACCGTCTGGTGGATAAGAAAAGTACCCCGGGCTATGCGAGTTTCATCTCGGATATGCTGAAGCATACCAATCCGATACTTGCCTCGACGGGCGTCAGTACCATGACATCGATCCCGAAGGGAGACGGACTTACCAATGCACCGGCTCAGTTTGATGTTACGCTCAACAAGATGCTGGACGCCATAGCCAAAAGCTTAAGGCGGACCCTGGATAAGTATGCGGATATGGCTCTCTATCATATAGCAGATGTGATTCCCGAATTTTTGTACTACATCCGGTTTGCGGAGTTCATGACTGGACTTGAGGAGAAGGGCTTTACATTCTCAAAATCCAAAGCGGTCACCGGAACCGACAACCGGATGCGGGTGAAGAACTTCTATAATTTCAAGCTGGCCCTTAGTCTTTCGGATCCGAAGGAACTCGTGGGAAATGATCTGGATTTTGATTCCGATCATACCATCTATATTCTCACAGGTGCCAACCGGGGAGGAAAGACAACTTCGACCCAGGGCATCGGATTACTGTTTGCACTGGCACAGGGAGGCATTTTTGTTCCGGCGGATTCATTTGAATTTGAACCTGTGGATTGCATATTCACGCATTTTCCTGCGGATGAAGATAAGACCATGAATCTGGGACGTCTGGGTGAAGAGTGTATCCGTTTCAAGGAAATCTTCAATAATGCCACGGCGGAAAGCCTGATCCTTATGAATGAGACCTTCTCCACAACCTCTTTCGAAGAGGGGTATTACATCGCCTGTGATGCGATCCGGGCGCTGCTGACCAGGGGCGTGAGAACCATCTATAACACTCATATGCATAAGCTCGGCATAGATGCGGAAGAGTTCTCCAAAGACCTTGGGCAGAAGGCCTCGTCGCTCATTGTTAAGAGTGAAGGTGGCAACCGATCCTTCAAACTGGCGGTTGCACCTCCGGAAGGTTCCTCCTATGCTTCCGATATCGCTAAAAAATACGGCGTGACATACGACATACTTGTCGGAGAAATGAGATAACAAAACATCTTGAATGACTTTTGCAAAGGATCCCCGCTGCATCGTGCAGCGGGGCTTTTTATTTTATGAAAATGTATTGACAAAATACATTGCGCAAAAATAATATTATAAAATATAAAAGCGCAAGGTTATTCTCGGGAAAATGGCATCACAGGGGACGCCGCTGCAGGAGAAGGAGATTAAGGAACTCTACATACAAAAAGGTCAAGGCGGAAGCTGACAAGGTCGGGATTCCGATGGATGAGAAGGAATTCCACTGCAGGGGCCAATTCAAGGGATTGCGTAAAGGAAGACCGAATGCAGATGATATTCAGGCTGCAGTTCAGTTTGCAAAGTAATACAAATAATAAAACTTTAGGAAGAACAGTAAGGAAGTTATAGAAAATGAAAGAAATAACATACGAAGAACTGAAAGCATTACCCGTGGACTCTTATGAGTTGATAGACATCAGGGATGATGGGCTTACAGCCTACGGTATGATTCCCGGGGCAATCCATATTTACATAGAGGAGCTTGAGAGCAGTAATACACTGACAGAAATTCCGAAAGAAAAGAAACTGATCTTTTACTGCGAGATAGGTCGGAAGTCAAGGGAGATAGATGATACGCTGGAATACCTGGAAGGCAGGGACTGTTACAGCCTTTCCGAAGGCTATGTCGGGTATATCAGGTCCGGAATAGCCGGCAGCGCTGATAAAGAAGAAAAAAGAAAACGGGCAGAAGAGAGCATACAGAAAAAGTTTCATAAGCAGCTGTTCTCTCCCTTTGCAAAGGCCTGTAAGACGTATCAGCTGATTGAAGACGGGGATCATATCGCCGTATGTATCTCCGGCGGTAAGGATTCCATGCTTATGGCAAAACTGTTCCAGGAAATCAAACGCCACAGACAGAAGGAATTTGAACTGACATTCCTTGTTATGGATCCGGGATACAACAGTGAGAACAGAGCGCTGATAGAAAGCAATGCCGAAGCGCTGGGGATTCCCATCACCATATTTGAAAGCACGATATTTGATACGGTGGATACCATCGAAAAAAGTCCCTGTTATCTCTGTGCAAGAATGCGTCGTGGATATCTGTACAGTAAGGCACAGGAACTCGGCTGTAACAAGATAGCGCTGGGGCACCACTATGACGATGTGATCGAGACGATACTCATGGGCATGATACACGGAGCGCAGATTCAGACCATGATGCCGAAGCTTCACAGTACAAACTTCGAGGGCATGGAACTGATCAGACCGCTGTATCTGGTAAGGGAAGCTGACATATGTGCATGGAGAGATTATAATGAACTTCATTTCCTTCAGTGCGCCTGCCATTTTACCGATACCTGTACAACCTGCCACGAGGATGGTACAACATCAAGCAAACGTCTGGAAACAAAGAAGCTGATCGCAGAGCTGAAGAAGACCAATCCGTTCGTGGAATCCAACATTTTCAGAAGTGTCGAGAATGTCAATGTAGATACGGTTATCGAGTACAAGAAGCACGGGGTCAGACATAATTTCCTTGACGAGTACTAAGGAATTGATATATCTTAAATAGCAGATCAGACAAGGGTGTCGATGTCGAAAGATGTCGGCACCGTTTTTTTTGTTAGTTTTTTTTTAGTTTTTTTCGGATTCGTTGCGCTTTTGTTATCGGCAAGTTCACATGATATTATGTTCTTGACTTTGCTTGTCGCATTTGCTATATTCGACATGTATTAATTTTGAAAGAAAGCGAGGTATAAATGATGATTGCAGCGAAGACAACGATTGTAACTGAATACAGCATGAAGACCTCGGTTTCCGATTTCTGATTCTTAAGATAGACGACATGATTCCTGACCATGTTATATTTGTCATAATCCTAATTTCAAAACGGAATTCTACCGCGGCTTATCAGTCGCGTTTTTTTTGCCCTTCCCGGACACATTTTACGGGTCTCCATGCCGGTTTCAGATCTGATATGAAACCAAATAAGAATATGAATAAACAAGATAAATTATGATAGAATGGAGATATCTGAAAATGAAAAAAACAAACTCAAACAACGATAACAATATGATTATACGAAAAGAAACCAAAGAAGATTATTATGCAACAGAGCTTTGCACCTTACGGGCGTTCTGGAACATACACGGACCCGGATGCAATGAGCATCTGGTGGTACATAAACTCCGTGATTCCGCGGATTATCTTCCCGAGATCAGCCGGGTTGCAGAACTGGACGGCCGGATCGTGGGCGTGATCATGTATCATAAGGCAAGGATTGTTGACGGGGAAAAGGAGACGGAGATCATCTCCTTCGGACCGCTGGCTGTAGAACCCACCTGTTTCAATATGGGCATCGGAGAAAGGCTCCTGAAGGAAACGCTGGCACTGGCAAAGGAAGCCGGCTATCCCGGAATCGCACTCTGCGGCGAACCGGATTACTATCCGAAATTCGGATTCCTTCGCGGCCGTGGATCCGGGATCGAGCATAATGTATACGGAACTCCCGATCCGTTTATGATCTATCCGCTGAATGAAGGGTTCGAAAAGCTTCGCGGAAAATTCTATGAGGCAGAGGTTTTCGAAGAATGTGACAATGAGGAAGAGATCGCAGAGTATACAAAGAAGTTTCCGTATTACAAGCCGCTGAAGCTTTCCTGTCAGTGGCTCCATGCGGAAAAGCTCGGACGGATTTCAGAGGTTCAGAAGAACAGCTACACGATCCGTTTCTGGGAGAAGGAAATTCCTGCAAAGCTGAAGGGACATTTTTACGAGGCCGATGCGGAAGAACTTCCGCTGGTTGGCGACTATGTGACCTTTACCTACAATCCTTATGGCGATTCAACCATCCTTTCGGTATGTGAGAGAAAAAGCCTGCTGCAGCGTCCGGATCAGGCAAAGACCGGAGTTATGCAGTATATGGCTGCAAATGCGGATTATGCATTTATCGTTACATCACTGAATGAGGACTACAGCTACAACCGGATCGCACGCTATGTAAGTGTTGCGCTTCAGGGAAATGTGACTCCTGTAGTGATACTCTCAAAGTCTGACCTCTCTTTGGATGCGGAAAGCTATGTGGAAGAGGTAAGAAGCATCTCCGACAAGATTCAGGTGCATGCGATCTCTGCCCGGTACAACACCGGCATGGAGGCACTGAACGGGTACTTTACACCGGGGACCACCATCTGTCTTATGGGATCCTCCGGAGCCGGAAAGTCTACACTGATCAATGCATTATCGGGAGAAGAAGTTATGAAGACCGGAGAAGTCCGTATGTCGGATTCTACCGGAAAGCATACAACCACCTACCGCCGGCTGATCGAACTGGAAAACGGTGTGACGATCATTGATACTCCGGGTATGCGTGAGATCGGGATCGCCAACAACGAAGAAGGCGTAAATGAAACATTTTCCGATATAGAAGAACTTGCGTTACAGTGTAAATTCAGTAATTGCAGGCATGATACGGAGCCCGGCTGTGCCATCAAGGCTGCGATCAAAAGAGGCGAACTTTCGCGGGAACGGTTTGATCTTTTTCTGGATCTTAACCGGGAGAATGTGAAAAATCATGCAAAGAAAAAAGAGATCTCAAAATGGATCAAAGCAGAAAAAAAGGCGCGAAAACGTATGACAGACTGACGGTATTATATGGCGTTTTCATTTTCGCGTGTGATATAATGGGTGGGATTGTGAAGGGAAGAAACAGATATTTACAAAAAACGAAGAAACAGAAAAGGAGATAATAAAAATGGGAGAATCAATGAAGGATTATGAGGAAATGCTGGAACAGTCATACAGCCTGATGGGTGACGGGGTCCATGATACGGATACGCTTCTTGCGTGGAGAAGAGCAGAGGAACTGAAGGAATCGCAGGAGAATATCACTGTAACGGTCAACGGTATCGTAAAAGGCGGAGTGGTTGCCGACTTTGAGGGAATACGTGCTTTTATCCCCATTTCCAAATTATCCCTGGACAGAATCGAGGATTGCAATCCGTTTCTGGAAAAGGAAATCGAGGTCAGGGTTTTCGAGGCGGATATGGATGCGGATAAACTGATCCTGTCCGCAAAAGAAATCCTGAAAGAGAGACAGGAACTCAGCAGGAAGAAGAAACTGTCGGATATTAAGGAAGGACAGATCTTCCACGGGACGGTTGCAACGATCAAAGAGTATGGCGCATTTGTCGATCTTGGAGACGGGCTGTCGGGACTGGTTCATATCTCCCAGATATCACATAACCGGATCAAGCATCCGGGAGTTGTACTGGCAGAGGGACAGGAGGTTGATGTTAAGGTCATCGGGATCAAGGATGGCAAGATATCACTTTCCATAAAGGCTCTTCTGGAGAATCAGGAAGAACCGGCTGCCGGTGAGGAAGAGGTCGTTATCCCCGAGTCTGAAGAAATAGGGACTTCACTGGGAGATCTCCTGAAGGGATTGAAACTGTAAGTGGAACTGAACTGTAAGTGAAACTGAACTGTAAGTGAAACTGAAATTATAAGAGGAACTGAGAATGAACATATATGTTGATTTTGATGACTGCCTCTGTGAGACCGCACGGTATTTCTCAGTGCTTGTGAAAAAACTGTTCGGGATGGATGTGGCTTATGAGCAGATCAGGTACTTTAATCTGCAGAAATCTTTCTCGCTGCCGGATGAAGAGTATGAGTATATGATGATCGAAGCTCACAAGCCGGAAGCGCTTCTTTCCTTTGCGGAAACACCGGGTGCAGCCGGGGTGGTGAACGAATGGATCGACAGGGGATATGAGGTGTCCGTTATAACCGGAAGACCGTATAGTTCATATGAACCCTCACGGGCCTGGCTGGATCAGCACGGATTTGAAAGAGCCGGTTTGTTCTGTCTGAATAAGTACGGACGGGATACATTTATCAAAAACAGCGAATTTAACCTGGAGCCGGAGGATTATTATAAAATGCATTTTGATTATGCCGTTGAGGACTCTCCGGATGCATTTCAGTTTTTCAGACATCTTCCGGAACTGAAGGTAATGGTATTTGATCGTCCCTGGAACAGGGAATGTGGGTTTCCTACGGATGGATATACCCGGTGCTATGACTGGGAGACCATAAAACGCATGGTGGATCAGGAGAAACCGGTTTAGAGGAAAAGAGAGTTATGAAAAAGAATGATAAACAACTTTATCTACGGGATATCCGAAGGATCAACCATCGTGTTCAGTATGATTTCGGAAAGGGTGATGCTCCGCTCAGAAGCATGGATGCATATAGGAAGTGGAAGCTTCAGAATGCAGGAGCCGGCCGGGAACAGCAAGGGTATGTGATCACTTGTCCGTAAAGACCGTGTCATAATAGTCGCTGCTCTGTTCCAACTGCTTCCTGTATTCATCCCTGCCCAATTTCTCGCACAGGGTTTCGGTTGAAGAGAAAAGATCGGTACCGAGCCCGAGCCTGTCCCCCTTGATATCTACACCGATAGACGAAAGGGTTGACGGGAACATATCGAGAGAGGAGAAGCTTCGGTTTTTCGTATGAACCGGCTTCCGGGCAGGGTTGATGAAGCAGTTATAGGTGGTTCTTACATAGGAATCATCGATATCCACGAAGGATGTTTTCTTATTTCCCAGGTGATCTCCGACAAGGATCAGCGTGGTATTTTCATAAAACGGCTGCTGCCGGAACCACTCTACAAATTCTGCCGTCTGCCTTGATGTACAGTTGACAGAGGCAAGATAATCATTTCCGATGCTGTCATCACAAAGAACACAACGGTGTCCGCACTCGTAGGAGTGTGTGTCCATGGTATACATGGTAACAAAGAAGGGTTTATCCTCCTTCGACGCCTGTGTGATCAGATCCTTTGTGATCGAAAAGAGCTTTCGGTCTTCAATTCCCCATTTCCAGATATAATCCTCATCTTCGGAAGCATATCCCTGTTCCACCAGGTTGATGCGGTCATAGAGCTTACTGTCATCGTAGCGTCCGACGTATTCATCATACATCGAGAATTCACCCTTTGAGCCTTCGATGTAGATCTGATTATATCCGTTATCATGCAGGATATCCTCAAGCCTTCGCATGGACGGATACTCGACCACCCCGTTCTGGGGAATGATCTGAGTGTTCAGCGAGATACCGGAGGTCTGTGCAACGGTTGATCCCTGGGTAAAAGTAATGGAAGGTACAAAGACGGATGCACCGCCCAGAAGTTCCGTATTGGAAAAATGAACGCAGTCATCCTCCTTCGTAAGCTCTGTCAGTTCGGAAATGTAATTCTCCTCCTGTGAGCCTCCTGCTTCCTTCGAAGCATAGGTGCTTTCCATGGACTCAAGATAGATAAAAATGAGATTCCGTTTCTTTTCGGGGAAAGAAAGGACGCTTGCATCAGGTGTTACATAGTAGTTTTCATAGATGGTGGACTTCTCATGCTTCATGCCCAGGTAGTGCAGAAAGTTCGTTTGTACGATGAAAAAAGCCATGCATCCGATCAGCATAACAACAGACATGACGATGTGAAGTGCTCTCTTTTTCTTCGTCATTACGAGTGTGTACTCGCCGCTTTTGTTTGTGTCGGCAACGACCATCTTATCATTCCTGAAACATTTGAAAAGATGGATAAAAATGTATCCGGCGATCAGAAGGAAGATCAGGGTATACTCAACGCCGGCGATCACATCCTCGATCGCCAGACCGCCTTTGGCAAAACGGATCGTAAAAAGAATCCCCTCAAATTCCATATTTGAATAAACATTATAAAGAAAAAGAGTGACCGCGAAGATAAATGCGGCAGGAGCGATCAGCAGCATACAGATCGTTATAACTACCCATTTGCCCCGTCCTTCTCTTTTTTCCGAACGAATGGTTTTCTGGGGTGTGTACATTACGATCAGGTCGCGGATAAGACCTGTTTCGGGAATACCCCTGGCAATCACCTTCTCAGCCGCGGATTCGAGTAACCGCAGGAGCAGATAGATCACGGCAATTCCGAGCCACCACAGAGCACCCCATTTGGGCAGGAACCGTCCGATGAAGTTCTCCGTGTAATAAGCTGCCCGGTCCCGTCCGAATAAAACCGGGATCCAGAGAATCGGGACTGCGGGAGCGGCAATGCAGTAGATACATTTAATGAACCAGAAGACGGACCGCTCAGGTTTCCGGATCAAAAGGTAATATAAAAACAGAGGAATGACAGGAGATAGTATCAGCAGAAGCAGGTTTACTGCCGAAAGCTTTGACAGGTCCGGGGGTGCGCTCAGCACCCCCAGACCTGTGATAAGTAAAGCAAACAGCAGGGCAAAACCTACATGTTTTCCTGTGATTCTCTGTTTCTTTTTTTGTTCGCTTGTTTTTTTCGTTGTCATTATCATTTCAATCTGTGTTCTCCGGAGGAAATCCTCAGTCTTCTATATCGGGAACGAAGCCCTTCAGCTGGGACTTGTTTTCCCGGGTGGTATAGGAGAGAGGTATGTGATATTCTTCCTCGTATATTTTTTTCCATGCCTCATAGTTTTTATACATCATATTTTCCGCCTGCTGCCGGAGAGAAAGGTCTTTCTCCGGGAAGATCGGCGGTGATACATGGATGGTATATTCCTGAACATAAAAGCCGTCTTCGCCCATCACGTCGGAATCCTTCATGGTGATGAAACAGGGAAGTACAGGCGCTGCGCTTCGTGCGGCACACTGGAAAGCACCCCGCTTCAGCGGCTTCGGCTTACGGTAATTCCACCACATACTCTGTTCCGGATAGAAGAGAACATAGTCGCCGTTGGAGATCAGCTCCGTAACACCTTTATAGAATTTCTTCATGGTCGCCGCATTGGATGAAAGCGGAAGGGTGTTGCAGTGCCGCATCAGGAATCCGTAGAAGCCCGGGAATGAGGTGTAGTTACCTTCCCGGATCACGCGCCAGAAATTGCGGTTCGGCTGCTCTGCAGCTTCGTACGCCAGCTGGATCGCAAAACTGTCGAAGGCGTTGAAGTGGTTACAGGTAATAACAGCGCCGCATTCCAGTTCCTTGAAATGCTCAATTCCCCGGATCTCCTTCACGATGAATTTATTTTCCTCAACCAGCTGGTCGATGAACTTGTGTGCCATCTTGAAGGCCATCTTGGTCTTCAGCTTCTCAGCCCTGGTCTTACGCACATACTCGATCTCGTCCGGCATGAGCATCCGTCCGGGCGGATCATTTTCCACATCTTCATCAAAACGACCTTCCCGTTCATATTGTTCGATCTTATGAAGAATCTCCACGCGCCCTTTATCTCTCTTATCCTGATTGATACGGTTCATGAAATTGTCCTCCCGATGGATCTCGCTGACGGCCAGATTGATGAGATTCTCCGAGGATTTGGCATCCCGTGCCTTTTCCTCGTTACTGTAGGAGCTCTGCATGGCTTTCAGCTCGTCATAGAACTCGGTATCCTTTGCATATTCCCAGAAATACTCACCGCACATGCAGTATTCATAATGCCACGGCTTGTTGACCATGATATAGTGGATCATTTCCGCCTGATCCAGCGGGTAGGGGATCTCGCCGAAGGTCTCGGTATTCCACCGCTGATCCAGCCAGTAAACGTGGTCCTTACAGATGAGATTCAGGTAATCCTCATCCTGTGTGACTACGAAGTTATAGTAATGCAGATAGTCAATGAACTTATCCAGCACGAAATGCAGCCGGAACTGTTCGCAGTTGATCAGCATGAGTCCGGCGTTGAAGAAGTTGTAGCGGGATACGCCCACAACCTTCTCCACATAACTTCCGAATTCCCGGGTCTGTACCATGACCTGCTCGTGGCAGGCGCCCAGGTAGGCATCCCGGATATCGGTAAGATAGAGCTGGCTCACGTCTCCGAGAACGACCGTGTCACTGTCCAGGTATAGCGCCTTGGTGTACTGAGGAAACATTTCGGCGATAAAAAGCCGGTAATAAGTGGTTTTGGAATAGTAATCCCGCAGAGGCAGCTTGTCCCGGATGGAATGGAGATAGTCGGATACGTCAACGAAACGGATCTCGAAATTCTCATTGGCAAGCCGGTACACAACCTCCTTCATCGGATCCGAGATCTCGGTGTGGAGGATATGAATGATATATTTGTAATCTTTCGAAGCATTTCTGATCATCGAGGTCATGGAGACAACGGTGAACTTCACAAAAGCATCGTCGCATGCGTAAAAGATAGGGATGGTTGGTTCCTTCATGGTAACTCCTTCGGGGGTGTATTGATTATTTTCAGGTACTCCTCGTAGATGTCATCGAACTGTCTGTATTTAAAGATTGAGTGAACCTTATCGATATGCCATTGCTTGATGTTGTCTGTATGCGGATACGGCAGCCAGAAAAGCCGTTTTGAAAAATGTCGCACTACCGTATGCTTATGCAGAAACTTCTGGTCATTGAACCGCTGGGGAAGTAC
>CADBOV010000106.1 GCA_902796385.1 uncultured Lachnospiraceae bacterium | reverse complement strand
CTTGCCGCAGGGAAACCGATCTCGATCTCCTTGAATCCTACACGAATGAGCTCTTTGTAGAACTCAATCTTCTCATCCAGACTCATGGGCACAACCAGTGCCTGATTTCCGTCTCTGAGATCCACCGAGCACCATACCGGTGCCTTATCGATGTACTCTTTTTTTACCCAGTCGGTCGATTCAACCGGCGGCATAAAGTATCCTCTTTTGTAGTGATTGTAATTCTTCATGTCTCATTCCTCCAATTCTCTATTGTACTATGAATCAGTTTCTTTTTCAACCTTGGCTGTTACCAGCGAAATCGTCAAATAATCGTTGGCACGATTCTCATTACATAAACCATCCTCAGTGCGTTTTTGCTGAACTGTAACGCCCTTCTCGGCGCCATTATGTCGAACCGCAGTGCCTCTCATGGTCAGTTCCCTGATACAGTATTCCACTCCTGCCCCACAGGTTTACAGGTTTATTCTTCATGCCGGTGAAAATCTCATACCCTGAGGTTTTCACCAAAAAACGCCTCTGCAGGTTTCCCTGCAGAGGCGTCAATTAACGCTGTACCACTCTGCTTTACTTCACAGATCGTGAAGCCTCATTACAGATACGGATCCCGATACGGAATCTTATATCCTCCCGATATAACGGTCGGGACCCGTCCTCAGTTACTGGGCTTTCGCTGTTCACCCCGGCTGCTCATAAGGTCAGTTCGAAGGTACTTCCTCTACTGTCTCACACCACCCGACAGCTCTCTGTAAAGACTCTTTACCTCTACTACTCCTCGTCATCGCTTTTTCATATGTATTTTGTTGCATCAAACATTATCACATGGACTCGTATATTGTCAACCCCAACCGGAAAAAATTCTGATATACTTCCGGTTTATATCTTCAGGGTTACACAGTTCAGGCCAAGGGAGTTCACATACTTTACATCCCTGGTCATCATGAATACCATACGGATTCCGATATGTTTGGTCGGATCATCTTCATCCGGTTTTGTCATTTCATAATACTTTACCGGGTCAAATCCGCGGCAGTTATCACGGATCCGGACGATAAGCTCTTCATCATCCTTATGTACCAGCCGGATGTCGATCTGATTATCCTTCCCTTTTGCAAAACCGTGAGTCACGATATTGTTCGCCATCTCCTCGATACAAAGGGCCGTATACATGGCCTTTTTCTTCGAAATTCCTTTTTCTTTACAGAATTCCGCTGCATCAATGGCAACCTCCTGGATATCTTCCTTTGACCGGATTTCCATTTCAATGGCTTCACCCGGTGCTGCCCCGAAACTGGCCGGAAGACATACAAAGCTGTCGTGACTTGCAAATTTCTCCTTACTCTTCGCCCATACATAGATGGTGATATACATCAGGGAAAGGAATTCGCCGATCATGTAGTAATACCAGACACCTGTGGTTCCGAACAGTGCACTGAAGGATACAACCACGATGGCCGGGAATACCAGGTTCTGAACCACGGAAATGGACTCCGAGAAATGGATCATTCCGATGGACTGATAGTATTTCTTGAAAGAAGCGTTGATGGAACTGATGATCAGACAGATGGAGAACATCCGCAGTCCGAAAACAGCGATCTTTCTCACTTCCGGATCATCCGCAACAAAGAGATCCACCAGCGGTGCGGCAAGCACCAGGAACACAATGGTCACGAGAAGATTGATCACAATGGAGAATATGGTCTGCTGCCGGACGATCTCACTGAGTGATTTTTCATCCTCCTCGTTATAGGAAATACCGGCCAGCATCAGAGAAACCTCTGAAATACCGTTACCGATGCAATATCCGATGTTGGCGATCGTGGAAACAATGGAATATGCCGCTACGGCAACTTCCTGTCCCACCTTCATCATCGTCCGGTTTACAAGATAAACAAGGACCACCAGACTGATCTGGTTGATCACGGTGGGAACGCCTCCCCTTGCGATCTCCTTAAACAGATTCCAGGAAGTCGAATGCTTCCGGAATTTATATACGCAACTCTTCTTGAAGAAATATCCGATACCGATAAGTACGGCGATCACATAACTGAGGGTTGATGCAAGTCCCATTCCGAGGGTACTCTTCTTGAAAACGAAAACGTTCAACAGGTCAAATGCAATATCCGCAACCGTCATACTGAGGACCGCAGCAACCAGCCGGAACCTCTGGCCCGACATCTGAAGGAACGGCACAAGGATCTGGGCTGCGATAAAGAACGGAGCACCGAAAACGAAACCGATCAGATAATCTTTTGTAAGCTGGAATACAGGGGTACCCTTCTTGGCACCGAGAAGAACACAGAGCGGATCCGTGAAGATCAGGACACACGCAACGCCCACCACTGAAACCACTATGGCAATGATGACGGAAAGCGTAAAGCATTTATTGATCTTATCCTCATCACCGTTTCCCATAGCGCGGCTGCAGACCACCTGGATTCCGCTTGAAAGAAGGCTTCCGAATGCTGCGAATATCAGAAGAACCGGATTTGCGAGACCATATGCCGCCATGGCATCCGTCCCGAGAAAACGCATGATCATAAGACTGTCGATGACAAGACATAACATAACCGCCATAGCAGAAATGATCTGCGAAATAACCATTTGTTTGAATAGTTTCTGAACCATACCAAGCACTCCTTGCAGCAACCTTTACCTAGTGTTTTATTTTATCACAGAAATCCGGTCGAAACAAGTGAATCAGAGTGAAATCTTCTATTGTATCACCCCCTGTTTTATTGTAAGATATTGAAGAATATCAGGAAACCGGCCGCTGCGGAAATGTGTGGCAGGCGGAAATTCCCGACGAAGAAATGATCCCGCAGAAAGCGGCTCCGGTAAACGAAAAAAAGAAAAAGAAAGAAGGAAAAGACACAATATGCCTCAGATTTCAAATGACTGGGCTCCGGTTTTAAAAGCCGAGTATGCCAAGCCATATTACAAAAAGCTCTATGAGTTTGTCCACCGGGAATACGCTTCCTCCACGGTTTATCCGCCTGCGGAGGACATATTCAATGCATTTCATCTGACTCCCCTGTCGGATGTGAAGGTGGTTATCATCGGTCAGGATCCGTATCATGAGCCGGGACAGGCGCACGGATTATGCTTCTCCGTCCGGAAGGGTGTGGAAATCCCCCCGTCACTCCAGAATATTTATAAGGAGATCCATGATGATCTGGGCTGCCCCATTCCGGACCACGGGGATCTGACTTCCTGGGCAGAGCAGGGTGTCCTGCTGCTGAATGCGGTTCTGACAGTACGGGCACATGCCGCGGCTTCCCACCGGAATAAAGGATGGGAGGAGTTTACCGACGCCGTGATCCGGGCCGTCAATGAAGTGGACCGCCCCATTGTTTTCCTTCTCTGGGGAGGATTTGCCCGAAGCAAAAGGGCCATGCTGAACAACCCGAACCACCTGGTTCTGGAGGCTCCGCATCCCAGTCCTCTCTCCGCATACAGAGGGTTCTTCGGATGCAGACATTTTTCCGAAGCAAATGCTTTTTTGGAGGCACACGGAGAGACACCCATCAACTGGTATCCGGAGAAACCGGAACCGTAGACCGACACGTCTTTTCATATCAGATCAACGCAGCAGACCGGAACATCAACAAAAAGATATGATAACAACAAAAAACCGGGAACGGCTTTTCGGATGGAACCCTTCCATCCGGGACCTTTCCCGGTTTTTTCAATATGAACCCCCGCCTCTTACATCCTGCCGGGATTTACATTGCCTTTACTTCTTCGAACTCTTCCAGGATCTCCTTATCCGGTTCCTTTGTCAGAAGACTGATCACCACGATAAAGATCAGGGATACCAGGAATGCCGGTGCAAGTTCATACAGATCCCAAACGCCGCCGATGGGCCGGACTGCATATTTCCATACAAATACGGTAACACCACCGGAAAGCATTCCGGCGATCGCTCCTGCCCGGTTCACCCTCTTCCAGAAAAGGGACAGCAGCATGATCGGTCCGAACACGGCACCGAATCCGGCCCAGGCAAAGGATACGATATTAAATACCGAGCTGTCCGGATCCCAGGCAATGATCACACCCAGAGCCGCAACGATCACCAGTGTGATACGCGCGGTAAACATGGAAGTTCTCTTATCCATCTTCCGCTTGAAGGCATCCCGGATCATATTCTCCGACACGGCACTGGAAGCCGCGATCAGCTGTGAATCCGCCGTCGACATGGTAGATGCCAGAATACCGGCTAAAACGATACCACCCAGAAGTGCATAACCGAAACCATGCTTAGCGATATGATTTGCAAGTACAATGATCAGGTTTTCCGAGGAAGCCGAGCTGTCCAGACTCTTCGGATCCAGAAGAGACTGGATCACACCTGTTTCAGACAGGACACGACCGACGATTCCGAGGGTAATGGCAACTGCAAGGGAGATCACAACCCATACGGTTGCTACACGTCTGGAGGTCTTCAGTTCGTTTGCATCTCTTGCTGCCATGAAACGCAGTAAAATGTGGGGCATACCGAAATATCCGAGTCCCCAGCAGAACATGGTGATCTTGTTAAAGATACCGTATGCATCCGCCTGACCGGTGATATTGTTGTGGGTCTGGGAAAGATCCATAAATCCGGCGAGCTTATCCGCATTGTCAAGTACCGCATTAAAGCCGCCCGCATGATATACTCCATAACCCAGAACCATCAGCAACGCGATCGTCATAACGATGGACTGCACAAAGTCCGTTCTGGATGCCGCAAGGAAACCACCTGTTGTGGTATAGGCAATGATTATGATCGCCGAGATCACCATTGCAAGCTGATAATTCACTCCGAACAGACCCTGGAAAAGCTTTCCGCAGGCCTTAAAACCGGAAGCGGTATACGGAACGAAGAATACAATGATTGCGATCGCACCGATGAGCAGTGTCAGGTTGCTTTCATCTCTGAAACGCTTCTTGAAATAATCCGGTATGGTGATCGCATCGATCTTTGCCGAATAGTTCCGGAGACGCTTCGCGGTAAATACCCAGTTAAGGTAGGTACCGACTGCCAGACCGAATACCGTCCATCCGGCATTAGCCACACCCGAGAAATAGGCAAGCCCCGGGACACCCATCAGAAGATAGGAACTCATATCGGAGGCTTCCGCACTCATTGCCGTAACAAAGGGTCCGAGTCTCCGTCCGCCCAGATAAAAATCACTTACATCATTCGTATTCTTGGATGAAATAAATCCGATGATCAGCATGCCCAGAAGATACACACCGATGGCCACAAGAATACCGATCTGTGCCGTTGTCATAACCTCTTCCTCTTTTCCTCTTTGATTTCTGCCGTCTTTACCTCCGGCACACGTCGGAATTATATCCCAAAAACCCCGAAAATTCAAGTAGTCACATATAAAATCACAGGGAACGTCACGGTGATCCCGCACGTCCCCTGTGTCCTGCTCCTCTAATTCTCCATTTATCTGTCAGATATGTCTTTTTTCAGGAAAATGAGTCCGAACGCACTTACGGAACCGATCAGCAGAAGCCATGCCGGCAGGATTCCCGAATCATCTCCCGTTTCCGGATTCTGTGGATCCAGCTGCTTTCCCGTAGCCGGGATGATGGCCTTCTCCACATGGGAGGGATCTCTTTTACAGGATCTGACCTTCTCGCCGTCTTCAGTGGCAGTCGCCTCCCGAACCACCTCCCAGGGACCCCAATCATGTCCGAGTGCCGGAATCACAAGATCCTCACGGTCTTTGATCTCCTTTTCCGCCTTCCTGTCGCGGAACATTTTCTTACAGCCTTCGCAGGTATAATATGCTTTCCGGCCTTTCTTTGAACAGTCTGCAGATTTCGCTTCCTTCTTCTCCGTTTCATGCCGGGCTGTCGTGAGGATCCGGATATATCCGTCGTCCATGTGATCGGCTTTCATCGTTCCTCCATGGATTTTGTACTCCGTCTTTTCCCATACGTAGTAGCCTTTATCCACGTCGATCCAGACCTCCGCCTCGTAGGTTGTTCCGCCCACCATCGTCCCGATATAGGGCTTGTCACCGTCCGCCCAGTAGGCCCCCGGTTCGATATCGTCATCTCCGGACAGCTGATAATGCTTCCCTTTTACCTCGACCTCCGGCCGGTTGACCTGGGCGGTCCACTCCCAGTAGTCCGAAACCTCCGGTGTATCGGTCACCAGGCCGCATGGCGGCGGTTCAATGGTAACACTGATGCTTTCCAGCCTCTCTTCCCACTCCGCATAGACCGTCATATCCTCCGTGATCGGATCCAAAATGCGAAAATCTTCGGATCCCGACTGCAGAACGATGAAATCCCGGGGATCTCTTTTTCCCCTTTTCTTCGTCAGAATGTAATCCATGACGCGATAGTGCTTTCCGTCAATTTCCGTTTCGGAATAGAATTTCTTCCAGCCCTTATCCGGATCCTTCAGAGCATTTATCGCATCCATCACCGACTTTCCGTCAGGCACCTTCAGTTTCCACAGTGTTCCGGCTTTTCCGTTCCCGTCAAAGGTTACGGTATGATATTTTGCCTTTTCCTCTTTCTGCTCTGCGGCCTCATTCCGCTCCGTTGCCAATTCCTTGATCTGCCCGGCAGTCTGTTCCGATTTCTGCCCGGCAGTCTGTTCCGATTTCTGCCCG
>CADBOV010000105.1 GCA_902796385.1 uncultured Lachnospiraceae bacterium | reverse complement strand
GGTGATACCAGCGGATGGTATGCAAAGAACCAGACGCAGAAGATCGACGGGAAGCTGTATACATTTGATAAGAACGGATACGTAAAGGGGGATGCATGAAAAGCTTATCGGGACTGACCATTCGTTATATGACGAAAAACTGGAAGCGTACCATTACAACGCTCATCGGAGTGTTTTTTGCTGCGCTTCTTATTTTTTTGATGTTTGAGCTGACGGATAGTGTGACGAAGAGTATCAAAGAGCAGAATGTCCGGAAACAGGAAGGAACGGACCTTGTATTTACAACGGACAAGGATACGGCCTTTCAGATGAAGGAAGATGCCAGATCAAAGGAACTCGGGGGCGTGAAGATAGAGAATCTCTGGATCACCGCATTTTACAAGGATTTCATCATGTATGATGATTTTAAAAATGTGGCAGCGCCCGTCGAAGTAAGTCAGGGAAAACTTCCGGAACAGGGAGGAGAGGTTATTGTTGATCCGACCTATGCCCAGGGAGTAAAGATCGGGGATGAGATAACCACCGAAGACGGAACGCTTAAGATTGTGGGCTTCTATAAGACTTATGATGAGAATTGGGCATCAAAACTCGGAATGATGTCAGACAAGATGTCTATAAATGAAGGCGCCGAGTTTACAGTCCATATCACCTGCGAAAGCAAAAAGAAGCTGACAGATCAGGCAGATCAGATCGCTGCTGCCTACAGCGGTGTCGTCGGATATGCGGATGAGGCATCACTTGCTCTTTACGGACAGGGAGACCAGCAGTTCCAGGAAATCGGACGGGATGCATTTCTTCTGATCGCGGCACTGGTCTTTGCAGCATTCCTGATGGTCATCATCCGGAATGCGTTCAACATTTCCGTGGATGAACGTATGAGAGACTACGGAATCCTGCGTTGTATCGGTCTTACACGTGCGCAGATCTTCCGTATGATCATTCTTGAAGCTATGATCGTGGGACTGATCGGTTCCGTGATCGGAATATTGGTGGGATACGGGATTACGGCCGGCGGACTTCGCGGCGCATCCATGCTTCAGATCGTGGAGGATACCTTTGGAAAGGGTATGCTCCTGCATGAGGTATTCTCACTGAAAGCCATTCTGTTTACGGTCGGAATCGTTTTCCTTACTACCAGTCTTTCCATGGTATCACCGATCCAGAAGCTCTATAAGATGAGTCCCATCGCGGCCCAGAGGAAAGAAGATTCCATCAGCCGTCCGAAGAAGGGACAGAGCATTGTGGAGAAGGGCGCGAAGAATATTGCGGTTGCCTACGGTATCCGGAGCGCAAAACGTTCCAAGGGTCGTCTGGTGCGGACCGTGATCACATTTTCTCTTGGACTCGCCCTTGCCATCAGTGTGGGGAATATTTTCAGGACCATGCTGAAAACCGAGTATCCGGCAGTTTATACCTATGATTATTCCGGATCTACGGGAAGTGAGAAGAAATGGGATGAACTGATCGGGAAACTGAAATCTTCCGATTCCTGTAAAGGTGCCGTGGGTATCATGAATTACAGTGAATATGCCAGAACAGAAGGCTCGGTTACAATGGCATGCTCACTCTCGGTTTCCGGTCTGACTCCGGAACTCTGGGAGTATGTTTTAGAGCAGACAACCCTTTCTCCGGCAGGCGGAGATGATGTTGTGGAGGTTTTGTCCGTTTTGCCTGCATTCGGCGGAAAACCCAAATATCAGCCGGGCGATACATTTAAAGTAAAATACTCGGATAAGACCTTCCATGTTGCAGGAACGGTCAGTGAAACGTATATCAACCTGCTTTCGGATTCGAACGGATACGGCCATGTGCCCGGTGCCGACGGAGCTTACATCTACAAGGCAGAGCCCGGAAAGATCATCTTCGGGGATTTTGATGCGGCACCCCTCAGTGCTTCGAAGGATAAGGAATTCGTTATGAAGGAAGCCATGACGGACGGCGTGGTTTCGGCAGAAGCATCCGGAAATAAGAAGGATCTGCAGAAGCTGATGGATGAATACCTGGACAACTCCAAATCCGTCGGAGGTACATTTGCCATACTGGGGCTGATCCGGACAGGAATCATCGTCGTACTTGCATTCCTTCTGCTGATCTCCGTAGTAAATGCGATCAATGTAAGCCGTGGTCAGCTGAATATCCGGAAGGATGAGATAAAGACACTTCGTCTCATCGGTATGTCGGAGAAACAGCGTAAGATGATGCTCCTTGTAGAGAATATGTTTGCATCGGTTCTTGCGGCGATCGTAGGACCGATCATCGGAATCCTTGCATTCTTCGGTGTAGTAAAGGTGTTATATCAGGGAAACGGTATCACCGGCAAGTTTGATTCATTTGAGATGAGCATAAACTTTTCCATCGACTACGGGATCGTGATCATTTCCATCATTGCAGTACTGTTATCGGGAATCATAGTTACATTCTTTAACAGGAATGATTAGAGATAGAGGAGGACATTATGGCGATTATAGAAGCAAAAAATCTGACGAAAATATACGGAAGCGGAGATACGGCCGTGCTTGCGGCAAATCATATGGATGTGGAGATCGAGAAGGGTATGTTTACCGCGATCATCGGTTCCTCCGGATCCGGTAAATCCACACTGCTGAACCTTCTGGGCGGGGTTGATGTTCCGTCTGAGGGTGATGTGATCCTGGATGGCGAGAGCATTTACCAGATGAGTGATGAGAAGCGCTCCGTCCTTCGAAGAAAGAAGATCGGCTTTATCTTCCAGAACTTCAACCTGATCCCCGTGCTGACGGTTGAGGAGAATATTGCGATGCCGGCGCTTCTGGACGGACATTCCGTTCCGAAGAATGAAATGGATGAGATGCTGGAAACACTGGGACTGACGGAAAGAAGACATCATCTTCCGAATGAGCTTTCCGGCGGTCAGCAGCAGAGAGTTGCCATCGGACGTGCCATGATCAATCATCCGGCGGTGATCCTTGCGGATGAGCCTACGGGAAATCTTGATACAAAGAATACGCAGGATGTTATGGAACTTCTTTGCCGCGCCGTACATGAGTTTAATCAGACCCTGGTTCTGATCACGCATGAACCGGAGATCGCGGAAATGGCTGACCGGGTTCTTCGGCTGGAAGACGGTAAGATCGTAAGTGATACTATGAATGATCATGGAAACTGATCCATGATCCGGAAGAGCGAAGGATTTTTTTAAGAGAAGCGAAGTATTATCAGGAGGTAGGGTTATGTCGATTTTGGCAGCATTCATGGTTCCTCATCCGCCGTTGATCGTTCCGGAGATCGGACAGGGCAGGGAGGATGAGGTTCGTGAAACAATCCGTTCATATGAAACAGTGGCCGGGGAGATTGCAGACCTTCGGCCGGAAACGATCATTATAACAAGTCCGCATTCCGTGATGTATTCCGATTATTTCCATATCTCACCGGGTTATGCGGCAAAAGGGTCGTTTTCGGATTTCGGGGCACCGCAGGTTACCTTTGAAGTGGATTATGATGTATCCCTTCGGGAAAGGATCTGTCAGCTGGCAGAGGAAGAGGATTTCCCGGCAGGTACCATGGGAGAACGGAGTCCGGGACTGGATCACGGGACCATGGTTCCGCTCTGGTTTATAAGGCAGAAGCTGGACAACTTTAAGATCATCCGGATCGGGCTTTCCGGCTTTAGCCTTGCGGATCATTATCATCTGGGAGAACTGATTCAGGAGGCGGTGGAAGCCTCCGGCAGAAGAGTGGTTTTTGTGGCAAGCGGGGATCTGTCCCATAAGCTGCAGAAATACGGACCATATGGTTTTGCTCCGGAAGGACCCGAATATGACCGGCGGATCATGGATGTGGCCGGAAGAGGCGCATTCGGGGAAATGCTGGAATTTGACGAGAACTTCTGCGACAAAGCGTCAGAATGCGGTCACCGGTCCTTCGTGATCATGGCGGGTGCACTGGACGGAAGAACCGTCACGGCTAAAGCATATTCCCACCAGGATGTGACCGGAGTGGGATACGGCATCTGTTCATTTTATCCGGGAGAGAAAGACGGAGAGCGACATTTCCGTGAACTGTATCTGGAAGAGCAGGAGAAAAAAGCGGCAGAACGGAACGGAAATTCGGATGCATATGTAAAGCTTGCCCGAAGGTCGCTGGAAAGCTATATCCTCCGGAGAGAGACCATTCATACACCGGAAGGACTTCCTCCGGAAATGTACAGCCGGAGGGCGGGTGCATTTGTCTCGATCCATAAAGAAGGACGGCTGAGAGGCTGTATCGGAACCATCCTTCCCACAGAGGATTCACTGGCGGAAGAGATCATACAGAATGCCATCAGCGCGTCAACGCGGGATCCCAGATTTGATCCCATCCGTCCGGATGAGCTGTCGCTTCTGGAAATTAATGTGGATGTGCTGGGAGCACCGGAGGATATCGATTCTCCCGACGAGCTGGATGTGAAACGGTATGGTGTGATCGTAAGCTGCGGAGGAAGAAGAGGACTTCTTCTTCCGGATCTGGAAGGCGTGGATACCGTGGAGGAACAGATATCCATCGCAAGGAAAAAGGGCGGGATCCGTCCGGATGAGAAGATAAAGCTGCAGCGGTTTGAAGTGGTACGGCATATATGATTCAGACGAAGGAGACGGATTTGAAGCTTCTGAATGACTACCTCCGGGAACAGTTCGGCTGCAAGGTTTATAAGATTGCACTAAACGGCGGTTTTACCTGTCCCAACAGGGACGGGACCATCGGATATGGCGGATGCATCTTTTGCTCAGCAGGCGGAAGCGGTGAATTCGCGGAGGATAAAGCAAAAAGCATCAGGGATCAGATTGATGCGGGAAAGAGCCGGGTGGCAGGGAAGATAAAGGACGGGAAATATATCGCATATTTCCAGGCATATACGAATACCTACGGACCACCGGCACATTTAAGAGAACTCTATATGGAAGCAGCCGGGCATCCGGATGTGGCTGCGGTTTCCGTCGCAACCAGACCGGACTGTCTGCCGGAGGAAGTACTGCAGGTGCTGGAGGAAGTGAACCGGATCAAGCCGGTGTGGGTGGAACTGGGACTTCAGACCATTCATCCGAAGACGGCTTCCCGGATCCGGAGAGGGTATGACCTTCCGGTATATGACCGGGCAGTGAAGCGGCTTCGGGAAGCCGGACTGGAAGTGATCACCCATGTGATCCTCGGACTTCCGGGAGAAACGGAAGAGGATATGCAGGAAACGGTCCGCTATGTCTGTTCCGGGGGCGCAACGGGGATCAAACTCCAGCTGCTGCACATTTTAAAAGGGACGGATCTGGAGAAGGAGTATCTGGAGGGACGGATACAGGTCCTTTCGGAGGATGCTTATATCGGGATCCTGAAAAAATGTGTTCCGCTGATCCCGGACCATGTGGTGATCCACAGACTGACGGGAGACGGGGATAAGCGGATTCTGGTGGCACCTCTCTGGAGCGGGAACAAGAAGCATGTGTGGAACCGGATCCGGAGTGAAGTGTTGGGCGTATAAACCCAACCGGATTCAGGGCGAAATCCGGGTGAAGCGACAGGAGGATGCGGAAGAAAGCATATACAAAAACAGACACGGATATGCTATGATAAATAATAGGTTTTATAATCATTCAGTTATGGGATTACAGAGTCAGAGAGGAGAAAACATGGGGATTGATGTTTTAACTGAGGATAATACTTGTACCATCCGTCCGAAGGGATGGATCGATTCTTCAAATGCAGCCGAGCTTGACGGTGTTGTGGTGAAGCAGGCTTCGCTATTTGAGAAGATGGTTCTGGATTTTGCAGAAGTGGAATACATTTCTTCTGCAGGACTCAGGGTTATCGTAAATGCACACCGCGCGATGGAAAAAAAGCAGGGGCTGCTCATCAAAAACATGAACAGCAGTGTATTTGATATCATTAAACTGACAGGCTTTGATAAGAAGCTGAATATCGAGAAATAAACGTATGAAAAGAACCATATTCTGGAGGATTAGTCTGATCATTTTACCGATAGTGCTGCTGATCAATGCAGCACTTCTTGTGTTGGCTTATCAGATGGCATTCACCCGTACGTACAATACATGTGTAGAACGACTGACAAATTCTGCGGATATGATTGAGGAAATGCTCGAATTCTTCGATGAGAATGAGATAGAAAGTGCCGAGGAATTCGATACGCTGCTGAATCATTACTGCGAACAGCTTGACATACCGTATATCTATGTATTCAGGCTGGATCCGGAAAAGTCCACCATACGTTATCTTTCCATCGGGTTTGGTAAGGAAGCTACGGAGGAGGGCAGGAAGGAACTGTACACCGGAAAGGAGATGCAGATCACTGTATCGGAGGAACTGAAGAATGCCTATTACGAAAAGAGCATCCACACGTTTGAGAAGGTTCAGAACCGGTTTGGAGAAGACCTGATCTGTTATACAGCTATCAGAAAATCCTATGATACTGAAAATGAAAAGAATAAAGATGTGAAAAGATCACCGGTAATGCTGGGAATGGACCTCTCTCTTTCCGCTGTTATGGGTGAGATCCGCTCGGATTTTTTCCGGATTGCGATCCTCATGGTGGGATTATCTTTTACTATCGTTCTCCTGTTTGGTCTGATTTTCTATTACATGGTATCAAGGCCGGCACACAGGATCAGTCAGCGGATGAGCAGTTTTGTGGAGGATTACGGAGATATTTTTGTTCCGATTTCCGTAAAAGGACATGATGAATTTGCGGAAATGTCCAGATCCTTCAATACTATGGCGGAGAATATCCACAGTTATCTGAGCAGTATTGAAAAACTGACAAGGGAACAGCATACAAAAAATGCAGAGCTTTGCATCGCCGGGGATATCCAGCTGGGATTTCTCAGATCGCCGCATTATGAGGCGGAGACCTTCCGTATCGATGCACAGATGCGTCCCGCAAAGGATGTGGGAGGTGATCTTTATGATTACCAGGTCATGGGAGACGGAAGGATTGCATTCGCTGTGGCGGATGTGTCCGGAAAGGGGATTTCGGCATCGCTGTTCATGTCCCGTGCGGTTACGCTGCTTCAGATGTATGCCAGACTCAATTATTCGCCGGCAAGAATTTTAAAAGAATTCAACGATACTTTGTCGGAGAATAACCCGGAAGGACTTTTCATTACCACATTTGTGGCAGTGTATGATCCGGAGACACAGGAACTCATTTATTCCAACGGAGGCCATAACACCCCCTATGTTGTGTCGGATCAGCTGATACCGCTGGATGGCGCAAGAGGTATGGCGGCCGGCATTTTCCCGGGAGAGGACTATGAGGAGGCAGTGATCCGGCTTAAGGAAGGAGACTGGGTATTCCTTTACACAGATGGTGTAAATGAAGCAATGAACACGGCCGGTGAACTCTATTCCACCGGGCGGCTGGAGAAAAAACTGGCAGAATGCATTGAGACCAAATCCGTTCCGATGCGTGCCGTATTAGATGATGTTACGGCATTTGCGGGGGATGCGGAGCAAAGTGATGATATCACCGTCATGTCTTTGCAGATCCTGAAAAGCCGTGAAAAGGAAGAGAAACAGGAGGTGGAAACCGTCCTCCGGTTAAAAGCAGAGAACGAGGAATTGCCGAAGATAAAAGAGGCGATCCGTTCCCTGCCCGTAGAAAAGGCTGTTCAGAAAAAACTGTATCTTGTTGCGGAAGAAATATTTATAAATATCTGTTCCTATGCCTATGAGGATGAGGGTGAAGCGGAACTGAAGATCCGCATGAAGGATAAGCTGGAGATGGTTTTTGTGGATGAAGGAAAGAAGTTCGATCCCACGGAAAATGTTACCACACTGGATGAATATGATTATGAAAACGGTGTCGGCGGACTGGGACGGTTCCTGGTGCTGAATATGGCAGATAAATGTCAGTATGAATATAAGGACGGAAAGAATATCCTCCGGCTGGAGTTTAAACTGTCTGAGAATTAGAATGAACGGGGCAGGATAGGATAGAGAAAGTACAGAGTGGAAAAGAAAGCTTCGGTGTCTGTTTGGTTGAACAGGTACCGGAGCTTTTTTACGGTAAAAATGACACGGGATCGGTTAAAAAATACAACCCGGACAGATTGATCAACAGGTCGTGCTATGCTGACACCATCAAATACAGAAAGGAAGGTAAATGCAAATGAAGAAAAGAATCGTGTTAGCTATTTTAACCATTGCTTTACTATGTTCCACTCTGGTTTACGGTGGGACGAAATGCTTTGCGGCAGATGATTACAACTGTAAGTATCAGGCGTTCATCTCGGACGGACGCTGGTCAAACGGAACGGGCTGGGGGTATTATCACGGGACGCATCTGGGGTATTCCGCACTCGGATGCTGTGCATACTGTGCGGACTTCGAAAAGTATGTATATGGAACATCCGGATGGTGCGGAAGTCCTTTCTACAGCGCATCCGAAATTAAGAACGGGGATATCCTCCATGTAACATGCGGAGAGTACGGAGAACACTGGTTTGTGGTACTTTCCAGAAACGGAAACAGCCTCTACACGGCAGAAGGCAACTGTGATTCCAAGGTAATGATCTCAAATTCCAGATATACCATCTCCGGAAATACGGTCAGCTTCTGGGCACAGGGATCGACACATTATTATTCCATCATCGAAGGATATCACTACAATACAACGCCTCCGCAGCCGGAGAAGACATATGATCCGCAGGGAAGCTTCGACAGTATTTCATCCGATGAAGGAAAGATCAACATTTCCGGATGGGCATTTGATAAGGATAATACATCTACGTCACTTCAGATCCATGTATATATCGACGGGCCTTCGGGAACCGGAAAAATGCTTGGATCAGGTGTTGCAAATATAAGTCGGCCGGATGTGAACTCAGCATACGGTGTCGGGAATTCACACGGGTTTAACTTCTCGCTCTCCACATCACTTTACGGAAAGCATTCCGTTTATGTCTATGCCATCAACATCGGAAAGAACGGTGCGGCAAGCGGTGGAAATAATACGCTGCTGGGGTCAAAGACGGTTGATATAAAGCCGGAATCACCGAAGCTGAAGGATGACGGATATTATCATTGTACGGTTCTTCCGGATGATATTACTTCGGATGAATATGTGATCGAGTATAACAACCGATATGAGAAGGTTCAGAAGGATTCTCCGGGAACCGGATGGACAAAGAGTGCGGTTGTAAAGAATGAATGGGTCAACTCCGGCGCTCAGTATCAGACGGAGGCAGAGCTTCCCACATCTGATTCCAGAGTCCTTGTGAAATCACTGTATTATCATTTCTGCGGACCGAATGCGGGAAATGAAGGAAATTACGAACAGACCGGAAAGTTCGTACATTATGATGATATCGATCCCACCAGATATAATGTCAGGGTTGTGGCACAGGGAATGGATGGCACACATCCTTATTACCTGCTTGACTGGGCAGACGGCGGCGGACGCATTTACTGCAGATCCGGAATCTCCTGCGGCGGAGAGTACGGAACACACGGTGCGAGATGCCAGGCCTGGTATAAAATGAATTACTATCAGGACAGAGTGAAGGTGGAATCCTACAAATACAAAAAGGAATCCGGCTGGGTCGGAACGAAGGACGGAAGCGCAAATTCAGTAGAGATCCGGTTTAAAAAGAAAGAAGTACATAAGCATGAATATATGAAAAAGGTAGTCAGAAAATCAACCTGTATTGATAACGGCATTGCTGAGTATACCTGTGAATGCGGAGACAGCTATGAAGAAAGACTTCCGCTGGCAGATCATACACCGGTTACGGATCAGGCGAAGGAGCCTACAGCAACAACGGACGGCCTTACAGAGGGCAGCCACTGTGCAGTTTGCGGAAAGATCCTGAAGAAGCAGGAAGTCATCCCCGCAACCGGAGTTGTGGAAGAACCGGAGCCGGAAGAGCCGAAGACGGAGGAGCCGAAGACAGAGGAGCCGAAGACGGAAGAACCCAAGAAGGAAGAGGCTAAAATCGATATATCCGGACAGAGGATCGCTCCCATCGGTACGAAGGTATATACGGGAAGTGCCATCAAGCCTGCAGTAAGCATCTGGCACAGGACCTATGGAAATCTGTACGCAGGTGTAGATTATACCGTGAAGTACACAAATAATGTGAATGTCGGAACGGCTACGGTAGAGATCACCGGAAAAGGATGGTTTACCGGAACGGTGACCATGACCTTTAAGATCCTGCCGAAAGGAACCGGTCTGAAAACGGTTACTGCAGGAAGTAAGAGCATGAAGGTGACCTGGCAGAAACAGACAGGGAAGATGAAGACGGATTACATCAAGGGATATCAGATCCAGTACAGCACATCCTCCACATTTGCAGGTGGAAATAAGCTTATTACCGTTGATGGACGGAACAACGTTTCCCGGAATATCACGAAGCTGACAGCAGGAAAGAAGTACTATGTACGGATCAGAACCTATATGGTAGTAAAGGGTGTTAAGTATTATTCATCCTGGAGCAGCAAAAAGGTGGTGACAGTGAAGAAATAAGGGACAGACCGGGAGAGATGGACAAATATTACAACGGGTTTGTTAATTCTTACATCGATCCGCAGAATCGGTCGATCCGGGTGTAAGATGTGATCAGAAAGAGGGAAACAAAACAACACAAATAAAACAAAACGGAAGGGGATTAAAATTATGAAGAAGATTAAAAATACAATGTGTAAAGTTCTCGTTATGTGCATCCTGATCACCATGTGTACTACATTCGGATCGATCGATTCTGAAGCAAAGACAGTTCAGGCAACCAGCTACAGCAGTGCTGCAAAGAAAAAAACATTGACCGCATGGGCTAAGGCATATATGGGCGTGATCAAAAACAGTGCGTACACAAAGCGGATCAAGTGCCAGGGTGCAAAGGTCGGTCTTTTCTACATCGACAACGATTCCATCCCCGAACTTGTAATCTCCGGAAAAGATGAGGATGACGGATGTGTGATCATCAGCTATAAGTATAAGAAGATGAGAGCAATCGAGCTTTATCGCCAGGGCGTTTATTACATCCCGAAGTCAGGTTTGATCCTGAACGTAACCGGAAGCTGCTGCGCATACACAAAAGCAGTTTACAAACTGAACAAGGGCGACTTCAGCTGTGTAGGATACGGAAATGAGTACTACAATTATGAGAGAGGAACATCCAATTTCTGGTGGAACGGCAAGTCCTGCTCATTAAGTGCATACAACAAGAAGATCATGGCAGCATATAAGAACTCTAAGGGAAACAGGGATCTGGCATACAGCTGCAAATATAACTACAACGGAATCCTGAATAAGCTGGCAACCTATAAGAAATAATCGAAACATAAAGTGTATCAAAAATGTTCATACAAAAATGACCATACGAAAATGACCATACTTCCTCGGAGGTATGGTCATTTGTTTTATTTCGGATTTAATTTTTGTATGCGATCGCATCAATCTGGAACCGGATCCCTTCTCTGATGAAATCAGAGGTAAAAGCTTTTCTTACAGGATATTTCCCATGCAATATCCGACGAAAACGTAATCACCGGCTTCAATGATCGTGGAATCTGCCCAGTATTCGTCAATTTCAATTCTGTTTATCTCTGACATATGCTACCTCCGTATACTTTCATTCCCGGTTTGGGTGTATATGATGATACTCATTCTATCATACGAGCTGATGAAAGCAAAGAAGATAGAATTCCTTATATTCCTTATATTATCTTGTGGTATAAAGACAGGGGAATATGGTAGAATAGCGGTATAGTCGGAGTCAATAAAGCTATTGATTTATGGAGGGGTTTCAGTATGAAGAAAAGAAAACGAATCCTGGCATTGATCGTTGCGGTTTTTCTGGTGCTTGCAGCATTTCCTGTTACTGCGGGAAATGTATATGCGGGAGAAGATGATGCACCGCCGGCGATCAATGTGGAAACGCTCAGCGTAACACTTCCGACCGGAGTGACGTCGGTGACGAGTGGAGATAAGATTACCGTTTCCGTGGAGATAACGGATGAATCGGAAGTGAAGGAAGCGAAGATCAGTTTCTATCAGACCGATGCAAATGTAAATATGATCATTAATCTGGAGAAGAAAGAAGGGGATCTCTGGGAAGGGACCTATGAGATTACAAACCAGAATGCATCCGGCATCTGGCAGTTAGCTCTGATCCATGCGGTCGATGCAAATGAAAACAGTGTATCGTTATATAATAATAGATATGAGCTGAATGGAGAATACCCGTTCAGTGATCCGGATGAGTACGAAGATTCAGCGGATCTTTCGGCTATGAATTTCCTTGTGACGGATACGGATCCGGACACTTCTGCACCGGTGATCGATCCTGATACACTTACAAGTACACTTCCGGCGGGACAGAGTGATGTGATTCCGGGAGAAGAAGTGAAGGTATCCGTGAAGGCCACGGATGCTTCGGCGGTGGATAGCGTAAAGCTTTATTTCTATCAGGTCGATTCCGAGCAGGGATTCTATCTGGACCTTGAAGGGACGGAAGATGACATTTGGGAGGGCACCTGTGAAGTGACAGAAGATATGCCGAAGGGGAAATGGCAGATTCAAAGTATCATTTCTTATGATATCTATACAAACGGTATTTATATCCTGAATAACCAATATACGGAAAAAGATGGCTCAAAACCTTTTGCGGATACGGAGACGTATAAGAATACCATGGATTTTTCTGCCGGAGATTATGTGGTGGGTGATTACTTCACCGTGACATTTGACTCGCGCGGCGGAAGTGATGTTGCTCCGCAGTATGTTCGTTCCGGCGGAAAGGCAGTGAAGCCTGAGAATCCCACGAGAGAGTCGTACGATTTTTACGGCTGGTTCCAGGAAGATGAACTGAAGCATTCTTATGGGTTCGGTTCCGAAGTGACAGGGGATCTCACAATCTATGCCGGTTGGTCCACATGGATGGCTCTGGGCGTTTTTAACGCCTCGAATCCTTCACATGCATTGTGTGGAACCGTGGATGTGGAAACTGCAGATCCGGATTACTCTCATATGGACACAACCACGATGAATTTCACGGTGCTTGAGGGTGATGTGAAGTTTACGGCTAAACCGGCGGAAGGCTTTTCATTTGAAGGCTGGTATGCCGGAGAATTTGGTGAAAGTTTTTTTGTTGAGAAACCAACAGGTGAAATGCTTTCAAAGGAAACGGTTTATATCACGGATGTTCCGGAGACGGCTGTCTGTGCCGTATTCTTATGCAAAAATCACCTCTGGATCGAGCAGACTGAGAAGAAGGCCACATTTGATTCCGATGGAAATGGAAAGATGGTCTGCAAATACTGTGGTATTGATGGGGATACATATATGTATCCGAAAGTGGATACCGTGAAGCTTGCAGCAACATCCTACACGTATACCGGAAAAGCGATCAAACCGGCGGTGACAATGACGATCGGTGAAACTGTGATAGCTCCGGATTTTTATACGGTAACTTATTCCAATAATATCAAGGCAGGAACAGCAACTGCAAAGATAACCCTGAAGAACGAGTGTTATACGGGAACCAAATCACTTACATTTAAGATAAATCCCAAATCGATTGCGAAAGCAACTGTGACCGGTATCATTGCAAAGACTTATAAAGGTGTGGCATTGAGACAGAATCCGACGGTCAAGGTCGGAACGGTAACGCTGAAAGCGGGAACGGATTACACGCTGACATATAAGAATAATATAAATGCCGGAAAAGCAACCGTGATCATCACCGGAAAAGGAAATTACACCGGAAAGATCACGAAGTATTTCACAATCAAAAAGGCTGCGAATACGCTGTCCCTTAAGGGGCAGACCGCATCGGTTTATTATTCGGCCCTGAGTAAGAAATCCCAGACACTGGCCCTTTCCAAGACCGTAAAGGTTGTGAATAAAGGGCAGGGGGCAAGGACTTTCAAGCTCCTCTCCGCAACAAAGAGTAAGAAGAGCTTCCTTACCTATTTCACGATAAATAAGACCACCGGAGCGATCATTGTTAAAAAAGGTCTTGCGAAGGGAACTTACGCCGTGAAGATTCAGGTTAAGGCGGCAGGAAATGCCAATTATAAGGCATCTGCATTGAAGACGGTAACGGTCTACATCAAGGTTCAGTAATGAAATGCAGAATGAGTGATTTATAAGAATAATAGCGATAAAATGCAGCATCTGCCGGTTATTACAGACCGGCAGATGTTTTTTTTGCCCGCATCGAACAGGAAAGTGCAGGGATGAACCGTGGATGAAAAAAACGTGCAATTTTTCTGTGAGGGCGTGCTTTATGATGTGTACATAAGATAAAACAACACATCAAAACAAGGGAGGAACAGTTATGGAAAAGTATATGAAAAGAAAGATGTTTGCATGTGGATTTTGCGGGAAGACAATGGATACGACAATGAGATATTGCAATTACTGCAATAGCGAATCTGACTTCTTCCG
>CADBOV010000104.1 GCA_902796385.1 uncultured Lachnospiraceae bacterium | reverse complement strand
TAGTCTTTGGTCAGAAAACATTATACCAGGATTCCAATACTCATTCTTTTTTATTTTCTTATCAACTGTCTATTTCTTTACTCCAATCTGTTCAAGGTGAAGAATGGCATATACAAAGACCGGTCTTATACAACTTTGTATAAGATCGATCTTTGTATTTGTCATGTTCTCTGTCCGGATTTATAATGATTGTATCGATGAACTTATTCATATGAATTTTCGTCGTCCCTATACACGAAATACTTGTCAGAGTTCAGCATTTCCTTTGCCTCATTCGCAAAAGGCCCCCTCTGCTCAACCATATCCTGACAAAATACCTCGACCAGATCAAGAGTCATACTCTCCACCCTGTCACAGGAATATGTTCTGTGACTGAAGCGGTCAATTGCAGGAGGTGGAAATGAATATCCGGTCATCCGGCAGAAAGCAAAGCAGCCGGCCACGTCTCGTCCCCTATAGGCCAGCTTTGTGAGAAGCACCGTATCATTCTCACACTCCACCTTGCCATACTCCGTCCAGTAGTCGGGATCCTCCAGGAACCACTGATCCGGTTCACCGCCGAGAAGCTTTAACGCATACTCATACGCACGCCCCGAACCTTTCCGATAGACATAGTAGTTAAGGAAAAGCCGGTCCTTCTCCGGATCCGCATGAAGCACCGAATAGGAAGACAGTGTTTCCCAATCCTGTCTGGTGATCTCTCTCTTTCCCATAGTATTCCCCCCTTCCAATCCTGTTACTTTTAGGCGTTTGCGAAACGCCGCAAGCCGCATAAATACGGCATTTTCTAATGTATAAAAAGAAGCAACCCCTCACTAAATGTGGTATAATTAGAAGAGACCAATCAACCAAATATCCATACCCGAAAGGAGTTGCTATATGAGTATTATACCACAAAGACAACTAACTTTGGCAGATATTTATGAAGATTGTCAGGAAACATTCGAAAATGATAAACCTGCATGATTTACGTAGTACGTGGAGTGCTTACCGGTTCCGGCGACGCACTCTTCGCACTGATAAATGGTGTAGTAGAAGTCATCGGAAGATTTACAATTCCAATCCTTCTGACTTCATATCTCGGCTTTGGAGCCAAGGGAATATGGCTTTCAGCCGGTATAGTTTGGGCAATCAGTGGTGTGACAGCCTGCACTTACTGCTAAGAACTAATTTCACTCAAACATCCTGTCAGGTATCAGCTTGATCACCGCTGTATTCTGATAGCAAAGGGTTTCATTATGAATGAAGGCCACTACGCCTTCAATGTCTGAGCAGAGGTTTTCCTTTATCTGGGCCGTCATCGGGTCTGTGATACAGGCAAGCTTCTGCCCTATTTCCACTCTGTCCCCTGCACTTACCAGCGGTTCAAAGAATCCTGCCTTGTGGCTTCTGACTGCCTTAAAGTCCGTGCTTTCTACAACTCTTGATATATAACCTTCGTCGCCCTGATAATCCAGGATTCCATTCTTTGCCATAAAGTTCAGTATGGACCTCATGCCCTTACTGGCTTCTTTTTTATTAATCGCACCGGTACTTGATGTATATACGGAAAATGCATTTGTCTCCCATATCTGCCAGTTATAATTTAACGTTGCTGTATCAAAGGGCCTCGGATGATGCAGTACGACAAATGGCATTCCAAACTGTTTTGCCATCTCTATATTTTCAAGTCCTGTCTTCATAATACGGACCTGGGATACGAAGTCTCCGGGCATATAAAATGAAGCAAGCTGGATTCCATTTTTATAGCCTTTAACCTTCTGGAAGATTCCATCCGCAATGCGCTGTGTGGTTTCGCCCATATCATATCCCGGAAACATTCTGTTTATATCGGTATTATCAATGGTCCAGAAACGCTTCTTCACATTTACCGAATAAGGATTACCACAAGGCACAATCAGAATCTTTTTTCCCGGAGTTATCCTTCCTTCTTTTTCAAGCATTTTCAGCTTATTCACAAGAAGCGAGCATACATATATCTGCTGATACTCATTTCCTCTCATGCTTCCCATAACACATACGGATTCTTCACCCTTTCCGAAGGTATAACCCTTTACGCAGAAATCATCCCTGTATATCGCATTAATCCTGAATAATTCTATTTCCTGCATTTGTCATAAACCTCCTGCTTCAGAATCCGTCCCATCAGCGAGCCCTCTTCAACCATAGGATATTCTCTGATTGTAAAAAGCCATCCCGCCGCTGGTGCCACTATATTCGACAGCAGCTTTCCAGTCAGCGGATTCACGATTCTTCCGATATGTTCACCTTCTGACACAAGCTCACCGTGATCCTTATCCTTTATAAACACACCCGAAACAGGAGCGTTCAGGTAATAAACATCCATTCCATTAATGTCATATGAAATAACCGGGCGCCTGACCTCCGAAACCGGTGCCTCCCATATCCCGAGATCACTCATCAGCTTAAAGATGCCGTCCACCATCTGGTCACCGTACTCCTTGGTGATACGCATGCCCACGCCCATTTCCACAACCAGCGTTGGAACTCCCACTGAATTCATACTATAAGCAAATGTACTCTCCAGCACGGTACTTGCCCCATGCACCCATATGAAATCTACATTGGCATTTTCTGCGATAGGAACCAGCGTATCCCTGTGAAGTTCATTTATCCTTATCTGCGGTACTTCAGTCAGGAATATGTTGCTGGCATGAATATCCAGACAGAGATCCGCTCCCTTCATGTCCTTGACTATCTCCGATGCCAGGTACTCATTCATGTCTCCCTGCATATTTCCTGGGAAGATTCGATTCATATCCAGGTCAAAGGCTGGAATGCCTCTGGTAACTGAATCAATGCCAAATGGATTCATGGCCGGATAGATATCAACTATTCCATTTAACGCGTCCGGATTTTCCTCTATGCGTCTTGCCAGCTCGTAGGCAACATACTGACCTTCCAGCTCGTCACCATGGATTCCTGTCACGATGCAGATTCGCTTTCCGCTTTTCCAGGGAGCAAGTACTCCACTCTGAGCAGATACGCCCTTTTTTTCAGACGCCTTGTTTCTGCCTTTTAATTTATTTAAATTCATTCCAGCAACACCCGCAATTCTGTGTTTCTGGATTATCAGTTTCTCATTCACCGGCAGCTCTGCCCCGGTTATTTTTATAATCTCATCTACCACTTTATCCAATCTCCTCAACATTCACGCAGATTTCCTGCTCCTGTATAACATTTCCGGTAAAAAGTCCCTGATTCACCAGACAGTCGCTGTAATCTCTGCCATGCGCAATCTTTATATAATAGTCTCCCACCAGCTGAGAATTTGTGGGATCAAACCCAATCCATCTGTCTCCGGAATACACCTCAACCCAGGCATGGGACATGCCCTCCCCCAGCATCATTCCAGTAACATATCTGCTGGGAATCTTCTTCAGCCGACAGAGCGAAAGCATGATATGGGCATAGTCCTGGCAGACTCCCGTTCCGCACTCCATTGCCGCCTCCGCAGTCGTCTGAATATCAGTCACGCCGGAAACATAGTTATAATCCATTGCAAGCCTATGCATAACATAAAGCGCATAATTATAGGAATCATCTGCATTTAACGGAGTTCCGTAAATGCCAAACAACTCCCTTGATTCTGATTCGTATCGCTCAGAAAGTTCATCGAAATACTTCAGAATCAGAATTCCCGGACGGGTAACATCGGTCTGGTACTTGAATAGCGAAATGTTTTGAGCCGATGAATCCCTATACTCAGAGTTCTTGGAGTCTGTCTGATATGAATTCTCAGCAGGTTCTGATAAACCATTTATCCCTGTTTCTGCTTCTCCCTCAATATCAAAGAAGAAGTACTTATGGCTGCTTTCCTCATATCCGTAGATCATAAGATTGCCAAATGAATCTTTTCCCTCACTTATAAAGCTGTTAGGATAGACATCCTTATGAGTTATCACGATCCTCTGCTTCATATCAGATCTGGGAATGCATTTCAGAGAAAACCGGTGTCTCTCTACGGAATCTGAAAAGGAAAGCTTCATATAATACTTAAAACGCAGTCTGGTCACTCTATAAGCGCCTCCACTTCCTTAACAATTTCTTCGTAGTCCGGCTCGTCCTCTTCCACCAGATAATTCAGGTGCATAAGCCCTTTGTGGCTGTAGCGGATATTCACAGTTGTAATACGTGTGTTAAGCCGTTTCATTTCCCTCTTAAGCTCTGAGCTGTTCATCTTGAGTCTTGAATAAATATCAATACGCTCGATACGCTTTCCAAGCTTTATCAAATCACGGACATTTTCACTATCTATTGAGTCATCTGCGATTCCCCAGAAAGCGACTATGTTGTCACTGACCTTCTGAAGCTTCACCAGCGGAGCATCTGATACTGCAGCCCTGTTCATTTCATAAACTGCCAGCTGAATATAAGCCAGCGTCTCGCTTCCGATCTCCTCACGAAGTACGATTGCATTATCATAAGCTCTCATAAGATTGGAATAGATTGAATTCGGATCAGTCCCGTCAAAGCAGTACCTGTCTGAAAAATCCTCGATAGATGTATAAATATTCGGAATATCCTGACTTATACAGAATCTTTCATACTCCTCTCCATTCAGCTCGATCATGGAATCGAAATATTTTGCAAAAATACGCAGAGTTGTATAAACCCTCTCGCTGTATCTTCCAAGCCATAATAATCTGTCTGTATGTTCTACTGAGATAATACCCATGTGTCCTTGAAACCTCCTCCCTGTGAAGAATTAACTATGAATGAATCCGGATTTCTGGAGAACCTTGTAAGTCCGCTCTTCCAGACATAAGGCTGATCAGCCATAAGCACGAAGGCTCTGAGATCTGCTTTTCTTGGAACGATAGCACCTTCATCAAGGATATCGATATCCAGAAAGTCTATAACCTCCTGTGCTATGAAACGCCTCGGTTCATTCTTAAGCATTGCAATAAACTTTTCTTTTTCTTCCTTTGTCATCGTGTTTCCGAAGACTACTCCATAGCCACCGGCCTCTGCCACATCTTTAAGTACCAGATCATCAAAATGTTCCAGTACGTACGCCATATCCTCTTCGTAATATGGCAGGTAGGTTGGCGCATTTTGCAGGATTGGCTCTTCTCCGAGATAATACTTAACCATCTTCGGAACGAAGTAGTAGATTCCCTTATCGTCTGCAACTCCATTTCCGGGTGCATTTATAAGCGCCACATTTCCTTTTCTGTAAATATCGTAAATGTGCGGAATACCGATAACCGATTCTTTATTAAATGTCATGGGATCGAGATACTCATCAGAGATTCTCCTGTACACCACTCCGACCTTTTCCTTGTTGCCGGAATAATCCTGGAAGTAAAGATGATCATTTTCAACGATCAGCTCAGCTCCAGTTGCGAGATGCGCTCCAGTCTTTTCAGCCAGATAGGAATGCTCGAAGTATGCAGCGTTATACCGGCCCGGACTAAGGATTACAGAGTGCCCGCCTGTATTGACATGATCCATAACCTTCCTGAGAAGACTGGAATAATTCCGGTTTTCCTCTATGTGATTCTCAACATACAGCTTCGGATTACATCTTCTGCAGAGCTCTCTTGCAATCATCGGATAAGAAGCACCTGACGGAATCCGGAGATTATCCTCCAGAACATACCACTCACCATTTTTACCCTGTACCAGATCAATACCTGAGATATGTGAGTAAATATCCTTCGGAGGAGTAACGGCGTCACATTCAACAAGGAAACCACTTCCGGCGTATACAAACTCTTCCGGGACAACCCCGTCCTTGATTATCTTTTTATCTGAATAGATATCCTTGATAAAAAGATTCAGTGCCATCACCCTCTGAGCCAGGCCCTTTTCCAGAACTGCAAACTCCTCACTTCCTATGACACGCGGAATCATGTCATAAGGGAAAAGCTGTTCCTTGAATTCATTGTTCTTGTAGATACCAAACTTTACTCCGTACCTGGCAAGAAGCTCGTTAATCTCATCTGAGTGAAGGATTAATTTTTCATAATTCATATAGTGTTTCCTTTCTTTGTCCCCCAGTCGGAGGAAACAAAATAGGCGCTCTTCCAAAAAATGGAAAAGCGCCTTTGCTTGCGTTGTTATTTATATAGTCTACTTTATAACATCCTTAAGTCTGTCTGTCAATGATAAATACCACTTCGGTATAATTTTTTAATTTTCTTAACCGTTGCATTCCCACCTCCATCATCTATGTAAACATCATATTCTCCCTTAACGCTTCCAAAGGTTATGATCTTGTCCCCATCAATATCGGCATGATTCTTCAGTTTTTTCATCATTTCCTTCTTTGAAGCTCTTGGTGAGAATACCTTAAGACACTTATATCCGTCATACTCTGAATCTGATACCGTAACACGCACACTACTTCCCAGCTCGTCACGCAAGTCGAAGGCCAAAGCGTCTATCTTTTCTGCCTCGTCAAGCACTGTGAGATAAAGTACATGTTCGAATTCATCATGCCTCCTGTATTCATTACTCACATAATTACGGTAAGGCGAATGCCTGTGTTTTTCATACAGATCCCTTTCAGGTCCATTGTTGAGTCTCCCATGAAAGATGAGCAGCGTTGAATCGTACATTACATTTACAAAACAATGCATGGCATTATCCTTTATAATTTTTTCGGCAACGTCACTTACCTCTGAATGCAGATACTCGGTTTCAATATACTCCTTCTTAGTTATGTCGTACATTGCTGCTCCATCCATTACTATAAGCGGCAGATTAAGATTCACGCCCTTCATAAGCGAGATGGTTTCAGCAGCAGAATGAATCGTGAAAATAGTAAACTTCATTCCATTTTCAATCAGTCTGTTCAGCTCAACCTTGCTGTACTGCATGGAATTATGATCCTCGGGCACAAGCACGGAATCAATCCCACAGACATACAAAGTTTCACAATCATGTCCGAAGGGCAAATGAAAATTATTGACCGCAAGACCAACTCCGATACCTATAAAAGTATCCAGAACTCTGTTCAAAACAAACATATATGGATCATCATCAAAGGAATGTGTAAGAGCAATACTCAGGAATACAACGCAAGAGAAGAATGCGGCATTTCTCTTATTCAGGATAACAGTTATATATATAACCGGAACTATGAAAAGGGAAGCCAGAAGGTAAACCAGGATGCGTCTTTCAAAGCCAACCGACCTGACAAGAATTATAAACACAAATCCAAATACCGCTCCGATAAAGGTACCCATGGATCTCTGCCCCGCGTTATTCTTTGTAGTTTCTGAATAAGGCTGCAGACACCACAAAGCCGCCAGCGCACTATAAAATGGAATTCCATTTCCTATAGGCAGCAGCGTACGGAAATAGAAAATCACCATACACAGTGCGACAGAAACAGCAGATTTTATAATTCTTGCACCAATAGGTGGGAATCGTTTTAAACCACTCATTAATTCATCACCTCTGAAAACAAACGCTAAATCCATAAAAACAAAAAAGGCGCCGATTCAAAATCAGCGCCCTTGCCCATTAATACACGCAATGTTATAACATAACTCAATTATGCTTGTCAATAAACGGATCATTTTATTAATGTGTCATCATGAAATCAATATACTCGAATTCGTCCATCCACGGAGGCGGGTTCTCCCGGGTATAGCCTTCATAAGGATCATACTCGGTCTCTTCCTGTGCCTGTTTTTTTTCATTTTTCAATTTTTCTTCTTGTACTGATTGCTTCTCATCCTTCATATGTTTGTCCTCCTTTCCTTTGATGGCTTTACTATACCTCATGAAAAGACGGACATTTTTCAGTAAAGTTTCAGCATCGGATGTGGTCCCGGGATATGAACTACCGGACTTCCATCTTCCGGCTTTCTAAGGACGCAGCAGATCACTGTCATCAATCCTGGTATACTCCCACTCATCTTCTGCACATTCACCCGAAGAGGTCTTGTTCAGTTCTCCGCAGTTCGAACAGATATACAGTGTAACGACAAAATGCGATGCGCCCCCGCCATAGGAGTTGTAATCCATCTCACCGTAGTCATTTTCGTAGACGAACCTCCAGTTATGTTCAGGGCAGTCCAGGTAATTGCCCTCTTCGAGAAACTTCTGAAATGCATTCACATATTTCACGCACATTTCACCGGTATCCGCCTCGATCAGGACATGGATCTTCCGTTTGATCCCCTTGAATTTAACCGTAAACCGCCCATGTTCTCCCATCTCTTCGCCGTAGCGGATCACGGTATCATGGAGCGCACGATCATTCGGATAATCCACGGATTCCTTAAGTCTGTATTCGCGATTGGTATTATACGAAAACTTTTTTCCGAACATGGTTCTCACCCCCTGTAAACACCTTTATCTCACTCTGCCGGAAGGTTTTCCGTTCTCTCCTTCTTTATTCCCGGAGAAGTTCTTCCATCTCTTCCCCTGTCAGCTTGTTCTTCTTCATCAGTTCACTGACCAGCCGGTCGATCCGGGCTTTGTTCTGCTGCAGGATCTCCACTGCGTTCCGCATTTCACTGCGAAGCAGATCGTTCACTTTCTTCCGGAATGCTGCATCCTTCATTGCTTCCCTCGGATCCATATATACCAGGCCGAACTCTTCATCCATACCATAGGCAGAGAGCATTGCCGCAGCCACTTCCGTCGCGTTCTGCAGATCTCCCGATGCACCTGTGGAAACCCCGTCCTTTTCGCCGTAGTAAACGATCTCCGCAGCCCGTCCGCCAAGACTTGTGCGGATCCGGTTCAGCAGTTCCTCCTTTGTGGATAACGGCCCCATGTCCTTTGTGGAATGCTCCATGTATCCGCCATGTTCCCCTCTGGCAACGATGGTAAGGTATGCAGGCGTATTTCCGCCCAGATAACAGAGAAATGCATGTCCGCTCTCATGTCTTGCAACACGCTCCAGATAGTCATATCCCCAGTCCTTCTTTTCGCCGTGCTTTGACAGTTCAAAGGCTTCCTCAAGGATCTCATCATCCACCGGTTTTCCGGCTTTCAGAGCCATACGGTTTGCAGCTTCCACCACTCCCGTAAGGATCGCCGGGCTCATGCCGGTTGAACGTTCTGCCAGCCGGTGCAGCATGGAATCACTGACCGTATGCAGCGAATTCTTTGCCAACAGCATATGCAGCAGTTTTTCACGATCCGCTTCGTCCGGAAGGTCCACCATGATCTTCCGGTCAAACCGGCGCACCAGTGCCGGATCCAGTACACCGATGCCCCGTCCGCCTTCCTCAACCGCAAAGTTTGTGGCAGCAAGAACAAAAACCGGTCGTTTCGGGTCCACCGAAAATCCGTCCATCTCGGTCAGCAGTGTATTCAGCGTAGTTTCCTCCGCATGGGCGCTTCCGCCTCCGGTCCTCTTCCGTCCGATGGCATCGATCTCATCAATAAAAACGATGGACGGCGCATACCTTCTTGCCCGTTGGAAGAGCTCCCGCACTGCCGCAGGACCGGATCCCACATACTTATTTACAAAGCTCGATGCATTTGCGGGAATAAATGCCACATCGGATTCTCCTGCCATGGCCCGGGCCAGCATGGTCTTCCCCGTACCCGGAGGTCCATACAGAAGAACGCCCTTCGGCGGCTTCAGGCCCTGTGCCGTGAACTTCTTTGGATTCTTCAGATAATCCACAAAGAATTTCAGTTCATCCTTCGCATCCGTTGCACCGATCACATCCCCGAACCGGGTATTCGGCTTCTCTGCATCGTTCAGCATGCTGTCCGTATCTTCCCCTTCCGCAGCCCGCTTCATGGAGAAATCACGCAGCCGGATCACCACCTCCGTCTGGTCATCGGAGAGCTTCGGAGCCGTTTCAAAATACAGGTATTTCCGTTCCGCAGCCAGCGAAGCTGCAACTCCCTGCATGTAAAGCTCCCTGCATGACTGGGAGAGAATGTCTTCAAAAATGGTAAAGTCATCTTCCGGTGCAGCAAGCTTTCCCCGGGCTCCCGCACGGACAAAGCTCATGGTCAGTTCATCGTCAATGGCAAAGCCCTTTGTCTCCAGAAGATAGACCGGCAGCTCCGGAAGTCGCTCTCTCAGTTTCCGGAACAGGCCTCCTCCGTCACGGAAAGCCCCCGCTGCCATGGGCGTGAAATCAAATGCGCCCACCGACAGCAGAAGTTCATCCGGATTCCGGTCGTCGGCATTTTCCAAAACCGTCGCCGTAAGATCCACGGCTTCCCGGTTCTTTTCCGCTATATCCAGAAGCACCAGCCGGATATCCTTCTCCCCTGCGATGGAAAGTGCTTCATCCACACTGCAGGTATCGTAAAATGTAAATCCGGGCATTTCCTGCCTGCATTTTTCCGCAAAAACCGCATCCCCGTAGATCAGGATCTCTGTCTTATCCTCCGAGAAAAACAGCGGTCTTGAATCCTCTGTCAGAGTATCCGTTTCCACCCGGAAACTGATCTTCTTCAGTTTCTTTACAACCTCTTCAAAGTTCTCTTCATTCCAGAGACGGCAGACCTTGAAGATCTCATTTTTGAAGAAAAGCTCCGTCTGGGCACGCAGCGTCCGCGCATCCACGGCACCGCCTTCCCGATAAAGAAGTGCTGTCGGAAGGAGATCATCAAAATCCGTTTCCACTCCATACTGCTTCCGGAAGAGTTCACCGAAACGACTGATCTCTCTTGCGCTGATCTTTTCCAGATCATGCGGCACCAGATGATTAAAGAGGATCGGCCATCCGGTAGCAAGGCGACTGGTAATGGCCCCCGGGAAGAATGGGGAACCTGTCCGCGGATCCTTCTCTGTTTCAAGAGCTTTCAGAATCACCTTTCTCGGAATCCCGGCCGCGTTCTGACGCGCCTCACCCTCATAAAGCGACTTACCCGCATTGCTGGTAAAGATAATGATCGTATCCTTAAAGCTTATTTCCTTTCCCTTATACCGGTCTGTCAGACGTCCGGCATCCAGGATCTGCAGGAAGAGCTGGATCGTATTCAGATGGGCCTTTTCTATCTCATCGAAGAGAAGGATACATTTCGGATTTGCCGCAACGAACCCGGTCAGCTGCCCTTCTGCCGCGCCCTGGTAGCTCTTCTCCCAGCCCACAAGCCCCATATAGGACTGGTGATCCGAATAGGTGGACATATCAAACCGCTTGAACGGCAGTCCCAGTTCATCCGCAGCCTGTTCTGCCAGGAAGGTTTTCCCGACCCCCGGAGGGCCTACAAAGGCAAAGATCGCCCTTGGCCGTTTTCTGCTTTCATCACCTGCCGCCAGAACCTCCGCAGAAAAAAGCCCTTCTGCAAATGCATGCACCACATGATCCTGTCCCTTTACGGTACTGAGAAGCTTCGCCCGTAGCCTGCGGATCCGTCCCGTCAGCTCCGGAAGGAATTCCCGGTTCATTTCATGGGCTTTCTGATCCTCGTCATCTGCCTGGACCATCCCGTCAACAACCTTCACGTTCTGAGGCTTCTCCGGTCTCTTTCCGTCGTAAGGGATCTCTTCCCCGTCCGGTTTCTTCCGGCTCTTTTCATCATCCTTCTTCCGCATCTCATCTTTCGGTGTATCACCCTTCGCTGTCCGGCCCTCTGCATTATCATCCCCCGGATTACTCCAGTTCAGGATGTCACACACCTGCATCAAAATGTACGTGGGATTCTCCACGATGGCACGCAGCATATCTCCCGGAAAATACTGTTCGGATTTTCGCTCCGCCGCGATCTCCTTTGCCCGGTCTTTGTATGATTCCAATTTTCCCTCAGTGCTTGCCACACCCGGTGGCATATGGATCATCGTCCTTCTGAGAAGCCCGCGAAGCTGTGTGGTATCCACCTGATACCCCTCTTCTAAAAGGGTCCTCAAGGCCTGGATTTCCACATTTGTTATATCCAAAATGATCGCCGGTGCCTTCATGAAATCTTCAGCCTTCATCTCGCTGAGCTTCAGAATTCCTAAAAAGACATCCTCCACGGTGATCCCCGTACGACCTCCGTGCTTTGCCTCCGCCTCTGCGCGGCCATATACAAAAGCCATGGTACCCGAACCCTGCATATCTTACCCCTCCTGTAATAATTCTATCCTATCACCCCGGCGTAACTCTTAACCTTTCCGTCACCCGGGATGCGATCACCCCACGCGGTTAAAGAACCGGATCATCCTGTGAAAAATCCCATAAGCACGCACTGACACGTCCTCCCCGGCCATCCAGCAGATACCGGTTGCCTTCCTCCACCTCCCGGATCCGGAAGGCTTCATCACCGCTTCCGAAGACTTCTTCCGTCTCCTTCCAAAGGACCGTCCCATCCTCCGTCCGGATCAGCAGCCAGTCTTTCAGCGCCCCGTATCCATGTGGTATACAAATGAAGGCAAGCCCAAGATCCCTCGTTGGGATCACCTTCTCCATTTCCTCCTGTGAATGATATATCACTCTCCACTGCGCTGTGCCGAACTCGTAAAAAGCGATCGCATTCTTCGTTGTCACAAGCAGTTTCGTTCCGTCCGGAGATGCCGCAACCTTCGTTATGGACTCGCAGATTTCTTCCGGCAGTTCAATATCGGTTCTCTTATCCGTCACCGGATCATTCAGGAAGACACAACTGTTTCCCGAAGGCCATGAGCAGACCGAAAGAATTCCCGGCAGTGCGCACCACTCCAACTCAGGTTTCAGGGGTGAACGTTCCCGGATGGGTACAACTTCTCCCGTGAGAAGCTCCAGCCGGACGATCCGGAATACGCCCTGGTATCCCATAATCTTATGGAATCCCGCCTTCCGGTCCCCGATCTCCAGGATTGCGATCTCTCCTCCGGGATCCAACGCATAAATCTGGTTGATCCAGCAGTCCTCCTGCCCGACGGTATACTCCCTCCGGAGGATCTCCCCTGTTTCCTGCAAAAAGATCTCTTCTGTCAGGGTTGTCCGGTCCATGATGCTCTTATCGTTTGTTCTTTCTCCGGAAATGTACAGAACCCGGTATTCCTTCCCGGTACGTATGGTCCGATAATCACATTCCCACCGGTCCTTTACAAGATCATCCAGCCATTTCCTTTGCTCCGGTGTATCGGATGCAGGAGCAACTCCGTAGAGTCCGGATGGTTTCAGATGCTCCAGCAGGACTGCATTCATCCGGACCAGCTGATCTCCCCCTTCACTCAGGGAACAGGTTTTCATTTCTTCATAAGCAGCCAGCATATCATGGATCCGGCTCTCCTCCGCCGCCTTTTCAAACCCGGACATACAGCTCTGTACCTTTTGTTCCATTTCCGTCGCTTCACTGACGGAGGAAGGATAGGAAACGCGATACGGCATCACCTCACTCCGGCGAATCAGTTCACTGACGGGGAACAGATACCAGCGAACCTGGTTCCGGACCCTCGAATAGAGAACCAGCTGATCCCCTTCCGGATCGAAAAGTACCCCCGGATATCTTTCCTTTTCGGAATCCGATATTCCGATTGCCGGGATCTTCAGTGTCTGAATGGTACGGTTGCTGTCCTTCTCCTTGATGAACATGGTATGCTTATCCCGGAAAATGTACCTGCCCCCGCTGATGGGAATATCTCCCGGCGTCAGTTCCTTAAATGCTTTCGGCTGCTCCGCAAAGGAATGATATTCCGAAATCAGCACCTGTGCCCTCACATCCCAGAGCCGGGCCGTTCCTCCGGACTCGGCTACGAAAAGCTGTCTTCCGTCCTTCGTCAGGACGCTTCTGCTCTCCCGCCGGGAGAAGAGGATCTGCGGTTCAGTTCCCGGATCCGGCCAGAAGCCGATCCCTTTTCCGGTATTCACATCAAACTGACGCACATAATAGACGATCTCATCTTCCACCCGTTCTCTGGTCAGATAGGAAATGATCCCGCCGTCAACGACTACGGACGCAACCAGCAGGTCTCTACGTCCGTCCGTTCCGCTTCCGCAAACGGCTTCCGGATAACTTATCGTAAAATCCGAGGAACCACGTTCACGGAAGAACGCATCACAGAGTCCCTCCTCACCGTATTGTTCCTCCAACTGACCCAGCAGCCGGGTCAGTTCAACATCATTATATTTTCCTTTTCTCCAAAGATAGAGAGACTTGTTCAGAAGTACATTTTTATTCTTCGGATCAACTGTCAGCGCCGCATCCCACAGTTCCAGTGCCTTGTCCGGTTGTCCCAGATCGAGGAAGCTGAGCGCCCTGTTGTTATAGGAATCCGCGGTGTCCCCGGCCGCCTGCGGGGCAGGACGGGGATACTCTTCTCCCGTTTCCAGGAAATAGATTTCCTTCAGCGCGACTTCCACTTTCCCAAAGTCATGATACCGGTCCTCCGGATCCTCCGCCAGACAACGGGCCAGAAGTCTCCGGAGACGCAGGGGGATGGATACACGACACATTTCGAAGTAGTCGTTACATACCGAGCCCACCATGGCTCCGGTCAGTTCACGGCCATGCGCCCAGGGCTTGAAACCGAGATACATTTCCAGGATGCTGACAGCCCAGCTGTAGATATCCGTCCGTCGTGTCAGCGGCTGTGAGGCCGCCTGTTCCGGCGAACAATACGCCGGTGTCTTTCCGCCGGAGGGGGTAACTATGGTGGCTGTGGGATCATCTTCCCTGACAGTCCAAGCACCCTCAAGCACGGTAATGGCAGAGCGCGCCTTTGCCAGACCGAAGTCGCTCACCTTTGCATCCCAGTTTCCGGTAAGCAGAAGGTTATCCGGCTTTACATCCTGGTGGATCAACCCCTGCTCATTCTCATGCGCAAAATGCAGGCCACGGGCAAACTGGATCGCAATGTCCAGAAGGCGCTTTTGCACCTCTTCATCCGATCCCTCATACAATGACTCATCCCGGATACGGTCCTCCAGACTGCCACCCTCCATCCACTCGGAAAAGATGGTGGGCACGCCTTCGATCTGGCGAACATAGTAACAGGAAACGATGTTCGGATGCAGCCCCAGATTGATCCAGGCATCGCATTCATGGATGAAATCGCTCTTCTGCTTTTCCGTTACAAAGAACTCCTTCTTCGGACGCTTCATTGCCAGATCCACGTTCCAGTTTTGATGATGCACACGCCAGATGGAACCCATACCGCCGTGGATCGCATCGGTTTCCACCAGATAGGTTTCCATCAACAGTCCGCCCCGGCGAAGTCCACCGGAGGTGTCGAAGGAAGTCTGAACCGGCTCCTTCTCTCTTATGGGTTCATCTTCGTATACAGTGCCATCCTCGTACACAGTTCCGGCTTCGTTTACTGTGTCATCTTCGTACACGGTTCCGGCTTCGTTTACTGTGCCATCCTCGTACACGGTTCCGGCTTCGTTTACTGTGTCATCCTCGTAAACGGTTCCAGCTTCGTTTACTGTGTCATCTTCGTACACGGTTCCGGCTTTGTTTACTGTGTCATCCTCGTAAACGGTTCCGTCTTCATATACTGTGCCGTCGATATCGGATGATTTATTGATTCTTCCCGGATCATCCTTTCCATCATCCCCATCAAATATAGTCCTGTCATCGTTCATACGCTTCTCCCCCTGTCTCAGCCCTAACAGTATTTTGCGATATCCTCCGGCTTCTCCGCGATGTGGTCCGCACCCGCCTGCTCCAGTTCTTCTCTGGTTCCGTATCCGTACAACGCTCCGATGGCAAGAAGCCCCAGGTTCTTTGCCGCTTCCATATCAAACTTCCGGTCCCCTACCATGGCTGCGTCCCTGTAAATGTCGGAAACCGTAAGGGAATCATCCCCGAGAATACGGATCACTTCCTGCGCCGCTGTTTCGATCAGGTCTTCCTTTCCTGCCTTCGTCTTTTCCTCAACCGGTCCGATCACTGCGGAAAGATACCGGTCCATCCCGTGATGATCTGCCACCATCCGGGCGATATATTTCGGTTTGGAGGTAACGATCATGAGGATCCTTCCCTCCTCCTTAAGCCGGAGCAACGTCTCCTCGATCCCGTCATAGAGTGGTGCATCCTTATAACCGCCACCCACGTAATACTCTCTGTAATACCGGATCGCCCGTGTCAGAGTCTCTCCGGAAAGGCCGTACAATTCACTGAATCCCACCGTAAGCGGCGGTCCGATAAATGCCCGCTTCTTCTCCGGATCCTCATCCACAATTCCCAGCTGCTTCAGCGCATATGCTGCGGAAGTAAGAATTGCTCCCGCCGACTCCGTGATCGTTCCGTCCAGATCCAAAAAAATGTATTTCTTCATCTCCGTCCTTTCATTCCGTAACCCGTCATTTCGTAGTCCTGCATTCCATCCGTCAATCTACGGAATGCGTTACATTCCCATGGACACTTTATAAAATCTGTATATAAACCGCGGAAATGTTATCCCTTCCTCCATGCGCATTTGCCGCGTCGATCAGGTTCCTGCATACCTTCTCCGGTTCCCTGTCGGATCGTAACAGCCGTGCTATTTCACGCTCCGGAACCATACCGTAAAGCCCGTCACTGCATAGAAGGATCCGGTCTCCCGGTTTCACCTCCACGATGAAGGTCTCCGGTGTTGCCGGCGCCGGCATTCCGACAAATGCCGTCAGTTTTGAACTTGCCGGACTTTCCTTCGCCTGCTCCTTCGTCATCTTGCCCAGCTTCACAAGATATCCCGCAACATTCATATCCTCCGTA
>CADBOV010000103.1 GCA_902796385.1 uncultured Lachnospiraceae bacterium | reverse complement strand
TGTCATGATCCTGCTTGCCGGACAGAAGGCCGCCTGGATTTATACGATCATCCATTTTATCGGCCTGTTCCTGGTTCTTGGCATTTATGCCAGCCATAAAACACCCTCCATCCGCATGACGTGGATGTTTTTGATCATGGCGGTCCCGATCTTCGGGACGATGATGTACTTGTTCGTCGGTATGGACAGGTACAGCTTCAAAATGCGAAAAAGGTTTGAGAATATCGATAAGATACTCTTCCCTATTCTTCCGACGGGTGACGAGGAAGTGAAAAATGTAAAGGTCAGAGATAAGCGGTTGGGAGGCATTGTGGACTATCTTCGGCTGCAGGCGGGTTATCCGGTCTATCAGAACACGAAGATTCAATATTTTGACGATGCTGCAAAGGGTGTGAGTCATGGGGACGGTTCTCGCTGACTCACCATGGGTGAGTCAGCGAGAACCGTCCCCATGACTCATTTCGTAAGTTCTTCGTAGATTTCGCCGCATTCTGTCGGGGATTTATGCCGGATCTTTCTGATACTATCATTACAGTCTTCAACATGGATGCGCTGCTTATATCCGGGTTGAGGACGTAATGCCGGCAATGTAAAAAACATCGACACTGTTGACTGAGTTGAAATCACGCATACGAAAAGAACAAGGAGTGAAGAACATGAATGGAAAAGAATGGATGGCTTTGGCACTGACGCTTGCGCTGTCCGGCGCAACACTGACACCTGCTGTATACGCGGAAACGACGGCCACTGAAGCAACTGTATACGCGGAAACGGCTGCAACTGAAGCTGCTGCTGAAACAGCAGATCAGACAGAAAAAACAAAAGAAGAAAAGCCGGGACAGAAAGAACAGAAAAGCAAGAAGAACAAAAGTAATAAAAAGAAAAAGGACAAAAAACAGAGGATTGACGAGCCGGAAAATGCAATCGGTAAAGAAGCTTCTGTGGAGAAGGCGCTTGCCGACGCAGGCGTAACGGCAGAACAGGCAGGCAAGGTCAGGTCCCGGGTATCTCAGCTCGATGACGGAACGATCGTTTACAAGGTGAAATTCACTTGTGACGGCCTGAAGTATTCCTGCCTGATCAACGCGGTCAGCGGAGAAGTAGTTGAAAAGAGTTCAGAGGCTGCAACGGAGAATGCTGATAAGTCAAAGAAACACACTGCAACAGAGAAAACCGCCGGACAGGAAAAGGTCACTGAGAACAGCACTTCCAGTGATGAAGCTGCTGACCAGAAAAACTCTTCTGACAGCTGACAGGAAATCCGTTGTATACCAATTTCTTCATCAAACATGGGAAAGGGTTCATCATCTTTCATGGTGATGAACCCTTTCTGCGCGATAAAACCGGGGAGCGAAAACACAGTGAATTTATGACCGAAACCGGTATATTTTTGATCGCAGATGCAGTAAAATAGTTGCAGGATTGCGGGAGTTTCGAAGAAACGGAGCAATCCGCGGCATCATTTGAGGTCAAAAGACCTTTTGACCCCAACATCATCATGCTTCAGGAAGAACGCATGTTTCCCGGGCATATTGCGAAGCACATAAAAGAAAGGCACGGATATGGAATACATTTTTACCGAGAGAGCACATCTGATGTGCCCGAATATGTGCTTCGGGATAGCGATGTGCATAAATAAGGAATTTAGTGAAAACCTGATTGCGGATACGGTAACAAAACTTTCACTTGCGCATCCGTTTATCAGAGCGATTCTTTCACATGAGGAGAAAGAAAATCGATTCTTTTATGACATCAGGGAAACCTCGCAGGCTGAAATTAATATATATCCTGATGATATTCCGGGAATTGAGTCACCTGAGATCATGGGAGAATTTGAAAGGATCACAGCAAGAGACTTCGATCTGTTCAAAGAAGGAATGCTTAAAATCTCTGCGTGGCCTTCAGGGACGAAAACCATTGTCCTGATGGTGTTCCATCATCTGCTTGCGGACGGACGCGGAGCCCTGGAGCTTTCAAAGGAGTTTGCGGATTTTTATGTCATGGGAAAAGAGCCTTCCTATGCTGACGAAAAACTCATATCATCTGCGACAGAATTTCCTGTGAACTCGGGTCTTCCGATATTCAGCAAAATGCTTGTAAACAGGGCAAACCGGCAGTGGAGAGAAGAAAACAGACGATTGACTTTCGACGAGTACCACCGATTTGCCGATGAATTTCTTAAAATCGATAAAGTAAGGCATGTATTGTCCGTGGTCGGGAAAAGTAAAATGTCAAAGATCGCAGGCAGGTGCAAAGCAGAAAGCGTTACGGTAAACGATTAACTGTTGGCGAAGCTCTTTATCGAAGAAAGAACAAAAAGGATCGTGATCGCCGCGGATATCAGAGGATCCTTAAAATGCTATAATCCAGGCGCAATGGGGAACTATTCCACTGCTTTTTCCGTTGAACTTAAGAAATTCGATGATGATCTTTTCAAAACAGCCAGGCAGGTTCATGAAACAGTCCGTAAATATCGGGCAGGCCTTCATCCTTTTATCTTGCATTACAATGTTATGCAGCTCTGGATCCGGGACTTCTGGATGCGGCCATGATGGCAAGCAGAGGCAGGTTTGAGAGCAAAGCAGCCGGGTTTATAGGCACGATGTTCTTTCACATGGACAAATCCGAAGGCTGCATCCAATGTTTGGAGGCACTACGGGATTATTGGCTGTGTGGTAGAAAAGTTCACAGAGGAGTGCTATACTGGATTAGGGATTTTGAGAAGGTTCAATATGATTCCTGGTGGTCTGCCGGCTGTATGTGGTTTGTTCCTATATTTCAAGAAGAAATCATATGTCAGATCTGTTCTATTGGTACTATTTGCTTTGTCAATTACGTCTGTTTCAACGAATGAAACCCGTGCGTCACAATCCGAATATAATGTTGATAGTGATTATGCCGCCGTTGAACCTTAGTTCTCTGATCCGTCTGGTTATATTGCAGAAAACAGCCGCCTTTCTCTTTCTGCACCTGAGGGGTATGCAGTTTATTACACGGTTGACGGCTCAAAACCGACTACAGATTCGATAAAATATACCGGTGAGATCGTTTTGGAGGCACAGCCTTCCATTTTAGCCGTTGATGAAGATCAATTGCCGGATATTCCTGTGATTTCTCTTGTAATGGAATACAATGACTTATTAGATTATGAGCTCTTGAAATGCTGAACGACGCCAAGGAACCATAACTTCATAAGGCAGAGACAGAGGTCTATACATCTTAATTACCCGAGAAACGTACAGGAATGATTTCATAATGACTGGAGAGAATGAAACATGGAACAGATGGTTTTGATCACCGGGACGGGTCGGGAAGCAGCACTTGGCTTCAATCTGGTCCGCAGATATCTTGAAGATGGAAATGTCGTATTCGCCAGTGTCAGAAAGAATTCTGATGCATTGTTGAAATTGCAGGAAGCATGGCCGGGAAAGCTTTTCATCATGATCATGGATATCGGAAATTCCGATTCGGTAAAGAAGGCATGCGCAGAGGTGCAGAAGGTGACGGATCATCTGGACCTGATCATCAATAACGCCGTGACTACGGCGCCGGATTGTAATGAAAACATCCTTTTCCAAAATCCGGATAATTTTGCGCCGGCCATGAATGTAGGCGCGGTGGGACCGCTTCGGGTCATTCAGACTATCCTGC
>CADBOV010000102.1 GCA_902796385.1 uncultured Lachnospiraceae bacterium | reverse complement strand
AGTTCACGACGTGTTTTCAGCGTAAACTCATCATCTGTCGCATGCAGTCTGACGGTGACATCCTTCCCGGATTCTCCGACATCGCCTCCGAATTCCTTTTCATCGATCCGGATCGGGTCCAGTTCTTTTTCCTGCGCTCCGCTTACCATGGAAACAGCGGAAAAATCATCCTGTTCCCTGTCATTTCCGTAAGAGGCAAACATCAGTCTGCGTCCGTTGGAAAGAACAAAGAATCCATAAAGACTGCGCGGTGTCTTTTCAGAATTATCTCCTCCCCGAAGGATGGCCGTCTGACCGATCCTGCGGTCAAAGAAACCGCCATGATTCTGAAATCTTCGTACATAAAATGCCTGTCCGGTCACTTCTCTGTAGTTATTACCGATCAGTGCCGTACCCTCTGTCGTACAATAAGGATATGAGTAACCCTCAATCCGGTTATTCAGACTTCCCTTTCCAAGCGAACGGAACTCCGATTTATGTCCGTCATTGGAAACCAGAAGATCCAGTGTGATACCTTCATATCTGACAAAAACCTTTAATCCGTAATAGGTCTCATTGATCTCAACTTCGTTGGCCCGGATCATAAGCTTGTCATTTTCAACACGGATCGCCTCGGAATCATATAAATAACGTGTCTCGGAGAATTCCCTCATGGTATCATCCAGAATCCCGAAATAGACCTGGATCTTCTCCCCTCCCGAGGATCTTGATCCAAAGGATGATACACGCAGGACATAATTCATATCATGTCCCATGACATTGAATTCTCCCATAAGGATTATACTGTCTTCAAAATAGTTTTTGCGTATAGCTATGTCAGTTTCTCTAGCCATTTTTTACCTGCTCCAAATAAAAATAATTATTCCCCCAACTAAGAACTATAACACGAAAAGACATCCTGTGACAACACTTTTTCTTACCTGTGTTTTCTTATGTCTTACCGTCCGGATCATCGTCGTTTTTTGTTACGGTTTCTTTGTTACAGCTTCCGGATCAGCTTCCGGATCACACCGAATGCAACCCCTGCACTGTAGGTAAGATTTGTGTTGAAGTCACCGCCGTCGCCTTCGTATGTATCACTGATACACTTGATGGAAAGGCACTTCACTCCGTTTTTGAGGCAGATTCTGGCAATTGCGGCGATCTCCATGTCGCAGATCTGGCAGCCGAGTTCCGCAAGAGAATCCTTCATCTCCTGCTTGTCCACAAAACTGTCCCCGCTGGCAACCGCAGTTCTCCGGATTTCGGGGATTTCAGCTGCCACCCTGTCGATCAGTTCCCGGTCCAGAGGAATGAACTCATCCGGGTACTCCTCATACTGATGCTTCTTTACCGGATCAATGGGGGAAACGTCATAATCATAATGACATACCTTCTCAACAACAAACAGTTCCTTTACCTGCAGCCCGGGAACGATCGCTCCTGCCACACCGAAATTCATGATAATGTCACATCCCGTCTGGGTAATGAGCAACTGTGTTGTGGCTGCTGCATCGATCTCTCCGTAACCGGAAAGCGTGGCAAAGATCTCATGTCCGTACATAGTGGTCCTGTACATGGTCTGATTTCCGAGTTTCTCTTCCGTGATCTCTGCGCCACTCTCCAGAAAAGCCATCAGTTCGCGCTGGATCGCTATTACAACTCCTATCTTCATTTCCTCTGTTTCCCTCCATTCTGTCAGTTATCTTACTCCGTTCAGGTTTCGTTATATACCCGCCCCGGAAGACCGGGATCTTCTTACACGTAAAGTAAAGAGTCTAGCGTATTATATCATACGCAGACTCTCTACGGATATCAAAATCTTTTTTTAGATATCAAAACCGGAATCCGGATCTTTTGCTAAATGGCACGCAGTACCACGGTCTCGCCGAATCCTTCCTCATCCAACGGGATGTTAATGACATTCCGGTTTCCGCCTGTCTGTCCGGAGGAAGCAGCCTGCTTTTCCTCCTTTTTCCGCCGGCCGAAGAACAGCTTCTTCTTCACTGCCGTTTCCTTTTCTTCCCGCTGTTTCAGTTCCAGACGCGCACGCTGCTGCATTTCCTGTACCCTTTTATCCGGGATGGTCTGTCCGGTCCTTGCACTGGTCATGGTGCGCTCCATGCGGTGCTGATACAGGAACTTCTTGAACTCTTTATAATCTGTGTATCCCGTGCCGGAAACGGAATCGCTTATGCTGGCATACCAGTTCTGCTGGCGGATCTCCGGCGAAGCGGTGATCATCAGATTGCAGATGAGACTCCTGAGGCCTTCATTCCTGTCATATTCCGCAGATACGGGAACTTCAATAACACGAACACCCTTCTCACTTTCGTAAATATAATTCAGATCCCAGATGATCCCGCCCGTACCGATCAGATGGCGTTCTGCCTCCGTTACAATATCGCAAAGGTCGATCAGCGTATCCAGAAAACGCTCTTTGGACGAAGTGATCTCCGTGATATCCAGGGGTCGTAAGCCTTCCAGATCATAGCAGAAGGAATTCTTTCCTTCATATGTCACATACTGCATGGGAATCAGCCATGACGGCCTGATGATATCCTGCATCCAGTAGGATGTAAGATCCATCTCGTCTCCTTCATCCATTTCGCAGATCAGGTAATTCTGATCTTCCCTGACCTTTCCTTCCTTTTCGACAATCTTATATTCCATAATTCCGTCCTCCTTTTCGTCTGCATTCTCTCTGCATTTTCTTTCTATCTGCATTTATCATAGCAAACGTCAGGTGGAATTTTTTTGCACGTTCCTTACTTCCCGGAATTATGGGATTACGGAATTACAGAATTACGGAATTATCGATTTACTGTAAAAATGTAATGCTGATCTTTGTTTTGGTGCCCGGAATCTCGCCGATGGTAACATTCTGCCGGTTCAGTTCCGGAAGTTCGATCTTCCCCTCCGTGGCGATGACAGACCTTAAGGCATCCCATGAGATCTCATACTTCTGTCCGTGCAGGATCTGTCCCGGTTTTACGGTCCTGTCCAGTTTACAGGGAATGCTGAGTTCCACCTGCATGGACTTGGTCAGCTGTTTATCTCCTTTTTGTTTCTGATAATTGATGGTAAGATAAATGTCCGCGTTCAGGATATAGGTCTCATCAAACTCGGTATCGCTCCGGTTTGCCAGGGAGAATTCGATCTCCAGTCCGTCATCCGTAGCCACAACATTTTCTCCGAAGGGTTCCATGTATCCGTTCTCAAACCGGATGGAATAGGCCACGATCCCGGATACCAGGGCCAGGAAAAGCAGCGAAAAGATCCCGATCAGGATGGCTCTCCGGATGTTTCTTTTTTTCGCCTTCGGCTGGTTCAGGATATCATTCTTGATCCTTCGTATATGGTCCTCCACCTGTTCAACCGTCTGAAAACGGTCATTCGGATCTTCTCTTTTGCAGATCTCGCAGAGTCCCTGGACCTCCTCCCGGTAATCTCCCAGCTCCTCCATATAGGAGATCCCGCCGGAATCATTGTTGTAGGCAAACAGAAACTGCAGCAAACTGCCCAGCGAATATACATCACTTCGTTTATCGATATAATAACCGTTCATCTGCTCGGGTGATGAATAAAACCAGCTGTATGCACCGGCATTTACACCCGGCTCCGCAGTCTCGGAGATACCGAAGTCGATGAGGCAGACCCTGCCTGTCCGCTCGATCATGATATTATCCGGCTTCAGATCCGCATATACCATGTTGCATTCATTGTGGATATAACGAAGCACCTTGCAGACCTGGACCGCGATCGCCATCCTTTCATCCACATCCGGCTGGTTTTCTTCCACATAACGTCCCAGTCCCACACCGTCGATATATTCCATGACGATGTAGTAGGTGCCGTTCTGATTGAAAATGTCGAATATCTGCGGGATCTGGCTGTTTTCGATGGATACCAGAAACTGCTTTTCGTTCTGGATCTGTTCCGGCCGATAGGTATAGGGCTTCAGTTCCTTAATGGCAACCGGCCGGTTCAGTCTGGTATGAAGTCCCAGATATACCCGGCTCATACCGCCTTCCGCAATAAAATCCCCCACCTGGTACTCGCCGGAATAGCCCACGGTATCACCGGGCTTCACACGCATTTTCTCGTATTCCGGAAGAATATCCTCTGCCCGGAGCAGACCGATCTTATGCAGCGTGGTTCCCAGCATTTCCATGGACCGCAGTACATTTTCATAGGAAAGTGCCTGGTCCGCAACGGTCCCCACCATGGTATGGGTGTTGTGTGTCGTCATATTCCGGAGCACACGAACATCATCCAGATTCTCGGGAATCGGGAAATTCAGCTGCCGCAGGATCTTGACCTTTCCGAAAAAAGAAACGGCCAGGCTGTAATCGATCAGATCCTTTACACCGTTATAGCGGTATCCGAACCGTTCCCGTCCGTTCCTGTGACCAAGGGAAACCCTCTCAACATACCGGATCTTATTCCGGTAATTGTAGATCGTATTTCCCATTACGATCTCCACCATGTTGAACGCTTCCTTGATACAGTTGATGTATGCTTCATAATCCGCATACTGGCTCAGCTTACCATAGTTGGAGATCCATTTTCTCGTTACATACAGGCGGTCCTCGTACAGCTCCATTTTCAGTTGATTAAAATTGAACTCTTCTGCCATAGTATGTCCTGTATTTATTCTTCTTTGAATTCCATTCTCTTGACTCTATTTATCTTCCGTGACGGTTTCTCCCCGGTCTCCTTCCAGGTAAACCTGATAGCCCGGTTCCGAACCGTTCAGGGTTACGGTTCCGCCCTTTTTATACTTCAGCAGCCCGATCACAACCGCCGTGATCAGAAGAACGCCCAGCAATATGATAAACAGAATACTTACCTTATCTT
>CADBOV010000101.1 GCA_902796385.1 uncultured Lachnospiraceae bacterium | reverse complement strand
TTGGAAGATGAATCGATGAAGATTTTTCTGAACACAAAGGGCAAGATGGATGACATTCCGCGTCCGCTCAGGATGTTTCTTGAGTATATTGAAACCGGAGATGCAGAGGATGCTTATACGAAAGAACTCGACTCGGCTGTGGCAGAGGTTCGCAGTAATGAGAAATGGAGGAAACCTATCATGACTCTGGAAATGTTGATTAAGGATAGCAATCGGGTGGCAGCACAGAAAGCGATGGAAGAAGGAGTAGAGAAAGGAATAGAGAAAGGAATAGAACAGGAACAACGGGATACTGTTTCTCGTATGCTTGCTGCGGGCATGTCTGAGGAGACTATCATGGTTGCAACTGCGCTTAGTCCGGAGGAACTTCACCAAGTGGTAAAGGAAATCTCCTCCAGGGCGGAGTAATGAAGAGGTTCACATTTTGATGTTATAACAATATGGAAATGCCGGAAGGTGATCTGTGTATGTGCAGAGCATCTCCCGGCTTTTTATGTGCGACAAATATATCTCATGAATCTGTGTATAGTTATGGTCAGAAGGAGGAAAGATAGTATGAATCCACTTGGAGAGGCTTGGCTTCTGAATAGATCCGGCAAATAGGGAGTTTTTAAGCAGAAAGTTTTGTTTCGAGACAAATTTGTCCGATGCCTATCGGTATAATCATAATCAGAAAGACGGATAACCGTTCAATAATAAAACCAGGAGGATATGAAAATGGGAGACAATAATAAGCAGTTGGATAACACAAAGGGACTTCAGAACCTGAAGGATATCATTCAGGCATTTCATAAGGAACTTGATTCGGTATATGAGAAGGCCGCAAGCGGGGACGTGGATATTCATAAATTGCATGAGAAGCTTCTCGAAATGATGTGGTCCGGATTCCGGATCCCTGTGGATCAGTTAGGGGAGAAGGGGTATACCATCGATCCCGGACGTCTGGATCAGATCATCAACGAAATTGCAGAAGAGAAAGGGTTTATTGCAGTCTCAAAACCGGCTGTTGATGCTAAGAATGTACTGGCAAAATGGACACTTGAGAAAGAAATCCTTGGAGAAGAATCGAAATTATGGATAGTACTTAAAACAGGAAACTACATCGGACTAAGCTGTTCAGATGACTGGGATACGACAGCTTTTGGATATGATACTTTCCGGCATGTCATTTCATGCTGGGCAGATGGGATTATGTGAATAACCGAGGATAGAAACGCCGGGAGATGCTCTTGCGTGTGACAGAGCATTCCCGGCGTTTTTTTATTGTGCGACAAATATGTCTCATGTGTCCGTATAGAATAATGATCAGAAGGATATTTCGAAAGAGAAAAAAGAGAGAGGAGGACGAGAGTGAAATTCTACGAGTATGTTGAACGTATGAAGGATACACCGTACACCGAAGATGTTGAGTATTCGATGAAGTGGGGAGCGTTGCTTTCCAGAGTGAACGAGTGGCCGGTGAATGTGAAGAGCATAGGTGATTCATCAGAGATTATAAAAATACCACGGTATCACGAAAGCGAACGATATAAAAGATATGTACCTGTCAAAGGGTATTCCGGGGTGGCATTTAAGGATATGAAAAAAGCTACGGATATTATTGCTGATGGGCTTTTTAACAGGACCATCACTTCTGAGTCGTTCTCCGGATGTGTGAATCTGAAGAGGATCACCATTCCGAAAAGTGTAACACGGATTGAGGAGAATGCATTTAAGGACTGCGACAGCCTGGAGGATGTCTACTACGAAGGAACTCTGGAAGAGTGGCGGAAGATCGATATCGTGTCCGGGAAATATGAAGTGGAGTTTGGAGACTTCTATCCGGGTACACCGGTACAGAAGATCAAGAGCGCACGCCTTCGGCATATCCCGGGAAATGAGGCGCTTTTCAGGGCAACGATCCATTTCAGCTGCGATCTGGATGAGCTGCAACCAGGATGGGAACGCGAACTGGAAGAGGCGGAGCGTAGAAAGGAATTGCGCCGGCAGGGGAGTAATGTGTATTCCGGCCTGCCAACCGGATTTGAGGAACTGGACCATGAGCTGGACGGCCTCCATAAAGGGGAACTGATCCTGGTGTCCGCTCGTCCCGGGATGGGCAAAACCACATTCGCGATGGCGATGGCGGGCTATGTGGCGCTGGAAGAAAAAGTCCCTGTGTTATATCTTTCGATGGCGGAAAAGAAGGAAAGAGCCATAGCTTTATATCTGTCGCATATAACCGGCATCGATTTTGAGAAGGTTACCTCCGGAGATCTGACGGATGAAGAAAGAAGAATGATCAAAAACGAGTCTGACCGGATTGCAGGCAGCGTGCTGCACATTGAAGAGTGCGTCGATGCTGACGACTGTCTGGTTTCGGAGATTCTTTCCGGATGTCGGGAGATGAAACGGAAATATGGAGTGGGACTGATCGTTTTGGACTATTTCCAGCTGTTACACTGCGAATCCGGATCATGGGAGGCTCGCAGGGTCGATCGCTGCAGAAGTGTGAAAGAACTGAGGAATCTGGCGCAGGAGTTGGATGTACCGATCGTGGTGATCTCCCAGCATCCCCGTGATTGCGAATATCGTGAAGATCTACGGCCGAGTCTCCGGGATTTCCGTCATTGGGGTTTCCCTGAACAGGACTGGGATGCTGTGCTCTTTCTTTATCGGGATCATTACTATCACCGGGATGAAGAGGACCCTGGGCAGATGGAAATCATCATTGCCGGGAACAGACACGGAAGCCTTGGGACCGTGTATGTTGAGTGGCGACAGTATGACACAAATAATCCATTGATGTTCAGGTAGAGAGAAACAAAGTATTGAAGCAGTAATGCCGGAAAGCGGAGAGGATGAAGCAGATGAAGGTGATTTTTCTTGATGTGGACGGGGTCCTGAATCGTGCGAAGACGAAGGAGAAGACGCCCGGTGGCTACACCGGG
>CADBOV010000100.1 GCA_902796385.1 uncultured Lachnospiraceae bacterium | reverse complement strand
TCCCTTGATCGCCTCATCCTCGGATACCAGTTTCTCAACAACATCCATATCCGGGCCCTGCGGAGTCATGGGAACCGGGATCATCTCGATCCCGAAATATTCGGTAATTGCAAAATGTCTGTCATATCCGGGAACCGGGCAGAGGAACTTAACCTTGTCCAGCTTGCACCACGGAGTATTTCCGAGGATGCCGTGTGTCATGGCACGGGATACGGTATCGTACATCACATTCAGGGAAGAATTTCCGTAAATGATGATATTCTCCGGATTGTTCTCCATCATATCCCCGATCAGAACCTTCGCTTCATGGATTCCGGTAAGAACACCGTAATTCCGGCAGTCTGTTCCGTCCTCACAGGAAAGATCCACACCGGAATTCAGCGCATCCATCATTCCCATGGATATATCCAGCTGCTCTCTGCACGGCTTGCCGCGGCTCATATCCAGCGCCAGGTCCATCCCCTGATACTTCTTGTACTGAGCCTTCAGTTCTACCAGCTCACCCTCCAGTTCTGCTTTTGACATTTCTTTGTATGACTTCATCTTGCACCTGCTCCTCTCATTTCATATCTATGTAGGTCATTTCGTCATTCCCGTCACTCTCACGACGTATTTTACCATTTCTCTTCTTTTTTTCAAATAGAATTATTCAGACTTTTGCTGATCCGCATGAAGAGCTCCGTAGGCACATAGGCTTCCACTGCGACGCCCTCCGCCAGATATTCCTCCCGGATCAGTTCTCCCTTTTCCCGGACCTCCGACAGCCGGGACATTTCCGAAAAAGGCAGGATCACATCCAGTTTCTTTTTGCCTTCCCGGAGGATCTCCGACAGGGCTTCCTCCAGCTGCTCCAGTCCCTGCTTCTCCTTCGCTGAGATCCGTACCGTCTTTTCTGCCCGGTCATCAATAAAATGTGTCTCTCCTTCCACCAGATCCATTTTATTGAACACCGTCAGCACCGGCTTCTCCCGGATCTCCAGAAGATCCAGTGTTTCATATACGGTCTTCCGGTAGGTTTCCCACTCCGGATCCGAAGCATCCACCACATGGATCAGATAATCCGCAAATGCCGCTTCCTCCAGTGTACTCCGGAATGCCCGGATCAGTTCCGTAGGCAGCTTCCGGATAAATCCGACGGTATCCGTCAGGAGGATCTGCTGCTTTCCGGGAAGCATATACGCCCTGGTTGTGGTATCCAGCGTGGCGAAAAGCTTATCCTCCGCCAGGATCCCCGCATCCGTAAGTGCATTTAACAGGGTGGATTTTCCGGCATTTGTATAGCCCACGATGGCGGCAACCGGAACTCCCTTCTTTTTTCTTTCCTTCCGGTTCAGTTCCCGGTGTGTGACCACATCCTCCAGTTCGCGGCGCAGCTGCCCGATCCTGGTACGTACCGCACGGCGGTCCTGCTCCAGTTTTTTCTCACCGGGTCCTCTGGTACCGATTCCACCTCCAAGCCGGGAAAGTGCCGTTCCCTGCCCGGACAGCCGGGACAGGTTATACCTGAGCTGTGCCAGCTCCACCTGAAGCTTTCCTTCACTGGTTCTCGCATGGGCTGCGAAAATATCCAGTATCACGCCGGTCCGGTCCAGAACTTTAACATCCAGTTCCCGTTCCAGGTTTTTCTGCTGCGCCGGTGAAAGCTCATCATCCGTGATCACACAGTCCGCCTGTTCCGAAAGGACAAGGAGTCTCAGTTCCTCCAGTTTCCCGCTTCCCAGATAGGTTCCGGGATCGATCCTGTCCTTCGGCTGTACCATGGTTGCCACAACCTCGGCCCCGGCGGTTTCCGCCAGTTCCTCCAGTTCACGGAGAAGCGGTCCGGCATCGGGCCGGTTCGGCAGCTGGACAGCCACAAGAATGGCCCGTTCCTTTTTCTCTTCCATATTTTCCTGATACTCCGATCTAACCAACGCCGGACTCCCGTTTTCCGGTCCTGCTTATCTGTCCCATCTTCCGGTCCGGTCTTCAGACTTATTTACTGGTTCTCCAGGATGTACTTGTCAACCCGCTTCTTCAGCAGATCATAAGGGCAGGGACCTGCCTCCAGGATCGCCTTATGGTACTCAACCGCATTAAACTTGCTTCCCAGTTCCTGTTCCGCATAATCCCTAAGATCCTGCATCTCGAAATAGCTTTCGCTGTAACTGAGATATACTCCGGGATCTCCGACGGAGATTATATAGAGAGTTTCAGCAATCTCTTCTTTCAGACCGTTTTCACGCAGAAACTTCTTTACATCATCAATAAGCCAGCCTTCATAGTTTACTCCCAGATCGATCCGGCCGTGATAGTAATACCCTATCTGTGATTCCAGATTTGAGATCAGGGCTATTTCCTTTGCGTTATCAATTCCGTTCAGGTCACATTTCTTCATGGTTTCATAGCTGGCATAAACCGCCCAGCCTTCCATGTAACCCAGATCCAGGTTGAGGCAACGGACCGGATTCGGATTTGTTTTCCGATAATAGTTCACCTGATACATATGTCCGGGACATCCTTCATGCGCAAGTGTCTCATACAGACTGTCTTTACTCTTTCCATTTACCCGGATCAGGTTATCGTCGTCCCGGTCGATCACGGGGATCGAATAATATGCCACCGTATTCTCCCTTACCTGTTCCAGACTGGAATCAAGCGGCTTGACAACGTACTTTATCTCCCCGACCTCCGGAAACTCATCCATCGCATGATCCATCAGATACTTCACTACTTCCTGCGCATCCATGTCGGCCATGTAGTCAAACATGGTATCCTTAACCGAATAATAAGCCGAGATTGCCTCCGGATTTGCAGCTTTGATCTGCGCGATCTGCATATCGAGTTTCTTTTTCTTCTGGTCCATGTACTCGATCATTTCCTGAGGAGTTTTTGCGGATCCGGAGTAACTGCGTACCGTAGCCGCATAGAATTCCTTTCCGTGATCTTCATACTGGCAGAGGCCTCCCTTGACTTTGTTCTTTCCCAGGAATCCGGTAAAGGCCGTCTTGATTTTTTCATAACCCGGGAGGAAGGATTTTTCGACCGCTTCTTTGTTCTTCTCCTTAAACTCCTGCTTCTCTTCGTCCGTCAGGAAGGATAATCCGTCGATGCTGTTGTTAAATGTGGTGATCATGAAATGTTCACCGCTCACATCCAGGATTTCATCACACTGCGAGATCACCTTATTGATCAGGCTGTCTTCCATTCCGTAACCGGCATCCACCCTCTTCTTCTCATACTCCAGGCTGGCTTCTGTTATCTCCGGAATATCGTTCATCAGGTCCAGATAGTTCTGAACGTCCTGTTTATTCCGGAATTCATAGTCCGTAAATACGGAGGGAAGATTTGACTGAAGTCCGCGCATCGGAGCGAACTCCGACCGCAGAAGAGGATTCTCATATCCGATCAGATCGTTTTTCAGATTGTCCAGAAGATAATCATAATCAAATCTCTGCTTCTCCGTCAGCGTATCCACATCAATGGCTTCCAGCTTTTTGATCCAGTCTTCCAGCTCCGCTTTATCCTTTGCTATCGCCTCGTCGGAATAGTCGATTTCGCCCCATGTCGCCGGAGACGGTTCCGACACTCCGTATTTCGAGCCATCTGCAAGTACATTTCTGAATGCCAGGGTGGAACTGGTCACATCATCCTTGAAATAATCATCAAACAGCTTATTCAGTTCCTCATTTTCCGTATCGGCATACTTGTTTGTGTCGATCTCCGGAGGATCCACAACCTGGTCTCCGCCACCGCCTCCCTGAGCGTTGGTCGAAGGCTCCGTAGTACCCTGTGTTGAAGCTTCCGTACTGGAATTAAAGAAGTCAAAAAAGCTCCGCATTTTCTGCCCGGTGGAAAGATCCTTTTTCTGTCCGCATCCGGGGATCGATAGCAGGATCAGCATTGATAAAATTACGGCGATCCGTCTTCTCTGTTTTCTTCTGAATTTCATCTTCTAACCCTTTCCCGTGTCATTTTTAAAATGGGGCAAAGGGGCATCCGGCATAAGAATCTCTTCTCTGCCCTGATACCCCCTCGTATTTATCGTCCTTCTTTTTCCGCCATGCGTATACGCAGAACGGATCGTTTCAATGCCAGCTCCGCCTTGCTTCCGTCAGCCGCAGAATCCTCCATCTTCCGCTCTGCCCGTATCCTTGCTTCCTCCGCACGGTTCTTGTCAATCTCATGCGGCCACTCGACCGCTTCGGCAAGGATCGTGATCCGGTCTCCCAGAATCTCTGCGAAACCGGAATGCAGTGCTGCCTCCCGGACCTCCTTCCCGTCATGAATGCGAAGGATTCCCGGATCCAGAACCACAGTGGTGGGAATGTGCCGCGGATATATTCCTACATCACCGTCCGTTGTCGTAAACTCAACAAAGGTGGCTTCCCCACGGAAGAATTCACGTTCCGGCGTGATGATCACTAATTGTAACGTCTCTGCCATCAGTTACCCTCTCTATTTTGCCTTGCTCTCTTTATAGCGTGCCACAACCTCATCGATGGAACCTGCATTTAAGAAGAAGCTCTCCGGAATCTCATCATGCTGACCGTCCAGGATCTCCCTGAAGCCCTGAATGGTTTCTTCAACCGGTACATACTTTCCTTCGGTTCCAGTAAACTGCTGTGCCACGAAAAACGGCTGGGACAGGAATCTCTGGATCCTTCTTGCCCTGGATACCACCAGCTTATCCGCCTCGGAAAGCTCATCCATACCGAGGATGACGATGATATCCTGCAGTTCCTTGTATTTCTGCAGGGTTTCCTGCACACCGCGGGCTACCTTGTAATGCTCTTCACCGACGATCCGCGGATCCAGGATCCGGGATGTGGACTCCAGCGGATCAACCGCCGGATAAATACCCAGCTCTACGATGGATCTGGAAAGTACCGTCTTTGCGTCCAGATGTGCAAATGTAGTTGCCGGAGCGGGATCCGTAAGGTCATCCGCAGGCACGTAAACCGCCTGAACGGAGGTAATGGAACCGTTCTTTGTGGATGTGATACGCTCCTGAAGTGCTCCCATCTCCGTCTGAAGTGTAGGCTGGTAACCTACTGCGGAAGGAACACGTCCCAGCAGAGCCGAAACCTCGGAACCTGCCTGGGTAAAACGGAAAATGTTATCAATGAAAAGAAGCACGTCCTTGTGGGAAACATCACGGAAATACTCAGCCATGGTAAGACCGGTAAGTCCGACACGCATTCTTGCTCCGGGCGGCTCATTCATCTGACCGAAGACCATGGTGGTCTTATTGATAACGCCGGATTCGCTCATTTCATAATACAGATCGTTTCCTTCACGGGTACGCTCCCCGACACCCGTAAATACGGAATATCCACCGTGCTCCGTCGCGATGTTCCGGATCAGCTCCTGGATCAGGACGGTCTTTCCTACGCCGGCACCTCCGAAGAGTCCGACCTTTCCGCCCTTCTGATACGGGCAGAGCAGGTCAACGACCTTGATACCGGTTTCAAGGATCCCCGTATCGGTGGATTGTTCCGAGAAGGCCGGTGCCTTCCGGTGGATCGGATGCTTTTCCTCTGTATCCGGTGCAGGTTTGTTGTCGATGGGATCACCCAGAACATTAAAGATACGTCCCAGGGTCTTCTCGCCTACGGGAACCGTGATCGGGCCTCCGGTCGCTTCCGCTTCCATACCGCGCACAAGACCGTCTGTCGGTCCCAATGCGATACAGCGCACCGTATCATCACCCAGATGCTGGGCAACCTCTACTGTCAGTGTGCCCTCTTCCTTCCGTTTGATCACAATGGCGTCGTTGATGTCCGGGAGTTTTCCCTCCGGAAACCGGATATCAAGAACCGCACCGATGATCTCGGTAATCTTGCCTTTCACTGTTTCTGCCACGATTTTTCTCCTTACAATCTTATGATGCCGGGGATAAAAAGGATCCTATCCTCAGCTGGTACCATGCAGCACGTACATTTCCTGTAAATGTGCCGCTTTATTCCGCT
>CADBOV010000099.1 GCA_902796385.1 uncultured Lachnospiraceae bacterium | reverse complement strand
TTTCAGTACGGCAGGCGTGATGCAGACCGGCTGGCAGACCATCGCAACGAAGAAGTATTATTTCAGTACGGCAGGTGTGATGCAGACAGGCTGGATGATAATCTCGGGGAAGACATACTACTTTGATTCCACGGGCGTGATCACAACCGGTGATGTTGAGATTGACGGAGAGCGTTATTCATTTAATGAGGACGGGTCCATGATCGAAACTCCGACCATGTGGTCCATCAAGGCCGGGGATTCCTTCTACTATGGAAGATATGAGCAGGATGGAATTGAGGCGGACGGAGCAGAACAGATCGAATGGATCGTTCTGGAGAAGACTTCAGATAACAAATTATTGCTTATGAGCAAATATGGTCTGGAGAATAAAAAGTTTAAAGAGTCTTCCAGTGCATATTCCGAGACGACAAGATGGGGAACCTGCACACTCAGGGAATGGCTGAATCAGGACTTCTATTCAAATGCATTTACGGAAGAAGAGAAGCAATATATTGATAATACCTATGTGGTTAATTCAACGGAGCTCCAGGAATATAACACAACGGATCACGTATTTCTGTTAAGTAATACCGAACTGGAGACATATATCAAAAATCCGTACGAACGCGGATGCAAACCGACGGAAGCCGTTTTGGCAAAAGGAGATGTGACAACCTACAAATGGAGTACAGGAGATATCGAAGCAAGAAAGCCGCTTGACGGAGGAGGTCAGTGGTGGCTGAGAACTTCTTCCAAAAATGTGGATGCCTGCATCTATTCCGTTAAAGCAAATGACGGAAGTATTCGTGATGATTATTTTGGATCGACAAACAGTTTCCTTGTTCGTCCCGTGATCTGGTTTAATCCGGGTTCGCAGACGGAATAGTGATGAATGTTTTGATCTAAATGGAAAGAACCCCTCAGATAGTTAGTCTGCAGGGAGTGGAGGAGAAGGAAAATGGCAAAATACATGATGGCGCTGGATGCGGGCACGACCAGTAATCGTGCGATCCTTTTTGACAGACGCGGCCAGATCATTTCCGTGGCACAGAAGGAGTTTGCACAGATATTCCCGCAGCCCGGATGGGTAGAGCATGATGCAAATGAAATCTGGTCATCCATGCTCGGCGTGGCCGTGGAATGCATGACAAAGGTTGGTATCACCTATGAGCAGATTTCCGGGATCGGGATCGCAAATCAACGTGAGACAACCATCGTATGGGATAAGGAAACAGGGGAACCGGTACACAATGCCATTGTCTGGCAGTGCCGCAGAACTTCGAAGTACTGTGACAGTCTGAAGGATGACGGGCTGACGGATTTCTTCCGGGATAAGACGGGACTTGTGATCGATGCCTATTTTTCAGCTACCAAGCTGCGCTGGATCCTGGAAGAGGTTCCGGGAGCGCGAGAGCGTGCAGAGCGGGGAGAACTCCTCTTCGGAACGGTGGATACATGGCTGCTTTGGAAACTGACAAAGGGAAGGTTACATGTAACGGATTATTCCAATGCATCACGTACCATGCTTTTCAATATCCGTGAGCTGAAGTGGGATGAGGAGATTCTGGAAAAACTGGATATTCCGGCCTGTATGCTTCCGGATGCACGTCCCTCCAGTGAGGTTTACGGTGAAACCGATCCCAGCTTCCTGGGCGGTCCGATTCCCGTGGCAGGGATCGCGGGAGACCAGCAGGCGGCGCTCTTCGGACAGACCTGCTTCAATGAGGGAGATGCAAAGAATACCTACGGCACGGGATGTTTCCTGCTGATGAATACCGGGGACCGTCCGGTCTTTTCCAGTAACGGTCTGGTTACCACCATCGGTTGGGGAATCGACGGAAAAGTGAAATATGCGCTGGAAGGTTCCATCTTCATCGCAGGTGCTGCGATCCAGTGGCTGAGAGATGAAATGAAACTGATTGATTCCGCAGAGGATTCGGAATATATGGCGCGAAAGGTGAAGGATACCAACGGATGCTATGTGGTTCCGGCATTTACGGGATTCGGTGCACCCTACTGGAATCAGTACGCCCGGGGCACCATTGTCGGAATGACCCGTGGTGTGAATAAGTACCACATCATCCGGGCTACCCTGGAATCTATCGCCTATTCCGTAAGTGATGTCCTTTCGGCAATGGCATCGGATTCCGGTATCGTGCTGAACAGTCTTCGTGTGGATGGCGGCGCTTCGGCAAATGACTTCCTTATGCAGTCCCAGGCGGATTTCATAAATACGACCGTGGTCCGGCCGGTCTGTGTAGAGACCACTGCACTGGGTGCGGCGTATCTGGCGGGACTTGCCACAGGATACTGGAAGGATAAGAACGAGATCAAGGTAAATGCGGATATTGACCGTATCTTCAAACCGGAGATCTCGGACCTGGAGCGGAGAGCACGGCTGGGCGGCTGGAAGAAGGCTGTAGGCAGATCCTTTGACTGGGCGGAAGAATAAGCGCTTTATCGAAGCATGTATCATAAAAAAGGCTGTTCTGACAGGGGGATCGTCTTTCCTTCAGCGAAAATGCGCTATATGTGGCAGCAAAACATTTATTTTATTAAGATAATCCGAAATCGAACTAAAAAATTCAAAAAAAATCATCAAAAACTTAATTTTCTTATTTACATATCCGGTTGTTTCATGTATAATTTCTTCAGTTTTGCAGAAACGGCGCAAGGATTTCTGCGGAAAAATTTATAAAATAAAGGAGAAACAGCTATGTCGTATGTTGATGAGGTTCTGGAGCTTGTCCAGAAGAGAGACAAAGATCAGCCGGAGTTTATCCAGGC
>CADBOV010000098.1 GCA_902796385.1 uncultured Lachnospiraceae bacterium | reverse complement strand
GTCGGAACCACCCTTGCCGCCTCCGATCGGAAGACCGGTCAGGCTGTTCTTGAAGGTCTGCTCAAAGCCCAGGAATTTCATGATGCTGGGATTTACGTTCTTCTGGAAACGGATACCGCCTTTGTACGGTCCGATCGCGCCGTTGAACTGGCAGCGGTAACCGGTGTTGGTGTGCCAGATGCCGTTATCGTCCTCCCAGACGACACGGAAGGTGAACATGCGCTCGGGCTCTACCATCCGGTTTAACAGATCAACCTTTTCATATTCCGGGTGGCGGTCTACGACCGGCTCCAGAGAAGAAAGAACCTCCTCTACGGTCTGGCAGAATTCCGGCTGATGAGAATATTTCTGTTTGACTCCATTGATAACGCTGCTGATATATGCATTCATGATCAAGACTCCTTTCAGGCTTTCAGTTCTTTAAAAGCTTCTTTCATACGGGCCATGGCTTCCACGATCCGTTCGTAGCTGCATGCATAGGAAAGACGGATATATCCCTCTCCTTCGGTTCCGAAAGCGGAGCCGGGAACGGTGGCGACTTTTGCGTGATCCAGAAGATAGTCCGCAACCTCCGCGGAGGTCTTTCCGAGGGATTTGATGTTGACGAAGATATAGAAAGCGCCTTCCGGCATCTTGCAGCTGATTCCGTCCATCTCGTTCAACGCCTTTACGGCGTAATCGCGGCGGCGTTCATATTCTTTGACCATGATCTGTACATCGGGTTCCGCTTCTTTGAGCGCGACGACGCCCGCGTCCTGAACAAAGCTGGAGGCGCAGGTGTTGACATACTGATGTACACGGACAAGGCCCTGGATGAATTCCACAGGGGCAGCCGCGTAACCAAGTCTCCAGCCGGTCATGGAATAGCATTTGGAGAAGCCGTTCAGGGTGATGGTGCGTTCCTTCATTCCCGGGAGGGAAGCGATGCTGACATGCCTGACTCCTCCATAGACCAGTTTCTCGTAAATCTCGTCGGAAACAACGATCAGATCATGTTTTTTGGCAAAATCCGCAAGCTTCTGAAGCGTCTCGAGGCTCTGTACGGTACCGGTGGGGTTACCCGGGGAGTTGATGACCAGCATCTTTGTTTTGGAAGTGGTCTTGCTCTCCAGCTCGTCCATGTCGATCTGATAATCGTTTTCTTCCTTAAGAGAGTAGGTCACAGGTTTGACATCGAAGAATTCCGGAACGTGGATATAGTTGAGCCATACCGGATTGGGAACCAGGACTTCTTCGCCGGGATTCAGGAATGCGGCGATCGAAGCGTAGGTGCCTTCACCGACGCCGATGGTCACCAGGATCTCTTCGGGAGCATAGGCAACGCCGTTTTCCTTTGTCAGCTTTTCGGCGATGGCAGCGCGAAGCTCGGGGGTACCATAGTTGGAAGTATAGAAGACGTGGCCTTTTTCCAGACTTTCGTAAGCGGCTTTCTTGATGACTTCCGGTGTATCAAAGTCGGGACGGCCGATCTCCATGTGGATCACGTCCTGTCCTTCCTTCTGCATTCTGTTGGCCCGCTCCATCATCACACGGATTCCGGAAAAGGGTAAAGCTTCCATTCTTTTTGAAGTATCAAACATCGTTGAAGACCTCCTGTCTGATTCGCTGTCTGAAGTACCGACCGGCCTGGCCGGCGGCGTCTGTTTTTCTATCTGTACCTATTGTAATAAGATGGAAATAAAAAGTAAAACGAATTAATTTTATATAATTAATGCAATTTCTTGATATATTAACCCATGACGATATAGAGGAGAAATCAATATTTAATATCAAATACATTCATTTTTCAAATATTTAAAAGTATGTTAGATTATATATCAGAAATAAGACCACAGCCCGGACGATAGATATGCGTTTTATGGGCAGATTTGAATCATGAAAAGCAGGGAGGAACGAAGATGTTCGATATTATTAAGCATTACGAGAAAGTATCCCCGGAAATGGTAGAGAAGTATTCCCAGTTTGAAGAGAGCGCGTCCATCCATGAGTCCATGGGCAGACTGAACGCATTCGGAGGAAAAGTACATCCGGTATGGCCGGGCTCCAGGATCTGCGGACCGGCATTTACCGTAGAGGCAAGACCGGGCGATAACGTAATCATTCACAAAGCCATCGATATGCTGAAGCCGGGCGATGTTCTGGTGATCGCTTACTCTGGTGATACCAGGACCGGCGGTATGTGGGGCGGCATGATGAGCGCTTCCGCGCAGGCACAGGGATGTGTCGGCATGATCACAGACGGCGCCGTCCGCGACACCATGCTCATGAAGGAACTGAACTTCCCGGTATTCTCCGCAGCAGTGAACGTAGTCGGCACGACCAAGGCATTCCCCGGAAAGATCAATCATCCGGTCGTGATGTGCGGCGTTACCGTTCATCCCGGAGATCTGATCTTTGCGGACAACGATGATGTAGTGGTAGTTCCCAGAGAAAGAGCAGAAGAAGTATACGAGATCACACTCGCCAGAGAAAAGAAAGAAGAGATCCTGCTGAAGAGGATCCAGAATCATGAAGGCACGACCTATGATCTGAGCGGCTTCAACAAGATCGTGGAGAGCCTGAACCTTTCCGAAGAGCCGGATTGAGGAGAATTGAAAGAAAAATAGTATAAGAGGTCGGCTGACAGTATCCGACGGAGACCGCTTGCGCTTGGTCCTCACGCAAGGGCACATAAGACTCGCACAACGTGCTCGTCAAGTGCCCGCGTTGCGGACGTCTCCTTACGGATAACTGTCAGCCGGCCTCTTTTTCTACGTTTCTTGCCGTTATTCAGCAGTCCGGACCGTGGGTGGGTATCTAAAAACCCGGAGATAAGAAATCTTTTCGCCACATCGGAAGCGTCAAAGTCAGGAATTTCTGAATATTTGCCATTTCTTTACATTATAGATTTAATTTGAATGAACCTTCTTTTTTCTCATGACAATATTATAATGAAGGGCACAGGAAACAGGCCGGTGACGGCCGCCTTTCAGACGTCTGAAGAAAAGTAAGGAAGCTTATTTGTTATGACAAAAGAAGAACTGGAGCTGTGTATTCATCGGTACGGCAGCGACATATTCAGTTTTTGCAGTTATCTTGCAGGAAATGTTGAGGATAGGGACGACCTATATCAGGACACATTCCTGCTTGCTCTGCAAAAAAGAGAGCAGATCGATCCGGAAAAGAATGTAAAGAGTTATCTGCTGTCTCTCTCAATAGGAATCTGGAGGAACAGATGCAGGAAAAAGAAATTTCGGCAAATATTTCTGCTTCATCCTGCAACGGATGACGAACAGCCGCTTCAGATTCCTGATCCAAAGGCAGATATTGCAGCAGCCTGCATAGAAGAGGAAGAATTCGTTTATCTCCGCAGGCAAATCACATCCCTTCCGGACAGATACCGCATTCCGATCTGTTTGTATTATCTGGAGGATATGTCCCAGGAAGAAATCGCCCGATGCATGAAGCTCCCTGTCGGAACTGTCAAAAGCCGCTTGAACAAAGCGCG
>CADBOV010000097.1 GCA_902796385.1 uncultured Lachnospiraceae bacterium | reverse complement strand
TCGTGCTTCAGGGCGAGATTATTGGATGCAAGCATGGTCTCGGAAAGGATCACGACTGCAATGGTAAATGTGGAGATCAGGATCGTCTGGTAATGGGTTCCGAGATAACTGAAATCCGGAAGCACGGGAGTCGGAAGCCCGCTTTTAACGGAAGGAAGACAGGCAATGCCCCATTCGCGGATCGGGAAGATCAGGGCTGAAAGGGCACCGAGCACCATGACGATCGCCTGCATCGGAAGCTTAGGAACAAGCTTCCGGCTGGTCAGGATGACGGCAATGGTTCCGAGTCCGAGGAAAAGTGAGGGAAGGTGGATCCCTTCTTTTCCCTGCCGGTAGATATGATACAGAAGATCAGGGAGTTCCCCGCTTCCGGAGGAACCGCCGAACAGCTTCGGGATCTGCATGCAGATAATGGTAATGCCGATGCCGGTTATGAATCCGCCCATCACAGGATGGGAGATGAACTTCAGGATCCGGTCGGCCCTGAGAACAAAAAAGATCAGCAGCCAGGCAGCCACGAAAAGGGTGATGAGAGGCATTATCTTTGCGGCTTTTTCCGAGCTTCCCATCGTACCGGTTGTGATACCGATGGAGGAAAGGAGCGCGCCGGTAAGGGCTGCAGGAGCAGCGTCGACACCGAATACAAAGCGTGGCGAGGATGTGATCAGACAGTAGACCAGGATCGGGAGAAAAGAGCCGTAGAGGCCGTAAACCGCAGGAAGACCGGCAACCGTTGCATATCCCATGGAAATGGGGATTGACACAAGGGCGATCAGGATACCGATCAGAAGATCGTCTATGATATGAGTTGTAGAAAATGTGCCGGATTTCATATGCGATTCCCCCGGGGTGAGTAAAGAATGAAATGTATCTGATAACTATAATAAACGAAAAGCGAAAGGAGAACAACCGGAGAAAAGAAGAATGGTAAATTGATGAGATATAACAGGGAAATATAACAAGGAAATATGATAACTTTTTTGTTGACAAGAATAGAGTTTTAGGGTAAACTATCCGTTGTGGTCAGAGGACCACGGCTTAGGGGATTGGTCAAATGGTATGATAGGGGTCTCCAAAACCTTTGGTGGGAGTTCGATTCTCTCATCCCCTGCGACAGATAACAGTTCTGAAATTCTGATTTGGGAGTTTCAGGACTGTTTTTCATTTTTCACAATTCTTTGACTTTGATATAGTAAAAATGCACAGAATATGATATAATTCCACTTATCTATGGAACTGCATTTCGGCAGTTTGCGAAGATGGCGCGAAGCTTCGTATATGAAGGAGAAGAATTATGATTCTGATTGATACGCAAAAAGAAGAGTTTAGTAAACTGAAGCATATCAGGATACTGAACAAAGCAGAGGAAGAGAATCAGTTTTATGGAGATTTGTTACTGATCGGTCTCGGTGGTGTCGGTCGTCAGTGTCTGACTGCATATAAGAGAATGATGCAGGGGAAATTGAAATCGGAAGATAATGTGAACTATCTTTTGATTGATTCGGATATTCCGGAGATGGAGGCTACGATTCAGGACGCGAGAGAGGGAGTCGGACTGAATGCGCTCGAGGTCATCAGTATCTATCGGCCGAATCTGGAGAATATTTTTGAAACAGGTACAGCAGACGGACCGATCCAGAGTACCATTGCGAAATGGATGCGGCCTGATTTCCCGCCGGTTTCCATCGGAAGGGACGGAGCAAAGGGCAACCGTCAGATCGGTCGTTTGATGTTCGCAAATGCATATGAAGATATGCGGATCCTTCTGTTTGAAAAGCTGGATGAAGTATATAACCGTTCGCAGGGAAAACTGGATGTTATGGTGATCAGCGGGATTTCCGGCGGTACCGGCAGTGGTATCCTTGCTGACGTAACCTATAATATCCGTGCATATGCACGGTCCAGAAAATGGACAAATTTCCGCGTGGGCGGATGTCTTCTCACACCGGATGTGCTTTTCGCAAATACCGGTATCAACTGGGAGAGACGGAGTATTCTGGAAGCCAACGGATATGCTACGCTGAGAGAAATGGAAAACCTGATGACGCTGACAGAGCGTGGAGAGGCTTATACATTTGAATGCGGAACACATCGTCTTTCGATCAAAGAGAATATCTTCGAATCCTGCATGCTGGTTTCCGGCAAGGAGGATGATCAGGGCTATCTGCCGGAGCATGTGATCTACAGTGATATCGCATATTACCTTTATAAGCTGACCTGCATTAAATATGTGGGAAGCAGAAGAGAAGAAGGAACGCAGATGCTGATGCGGGATGCCTTCTTTGATAAGGCAGGTTCGCGTCTGTTCAAGGTTCTGAACGAGTCCGATTACCGGATTCCGATCCGTGAGATTGAAAATATCTGTGAGTATCAGGTATTCAAAGAAGCATACAGACGGCTTCATCAGCCGATGGAGAATGATATCGATAAGATGGATGCGGATCTGGCAGACTGTTTCGGTGCGATCCGGCAGTTTCTGGAGAGCCAGCCGGGCGATGAGATCCAGCTGCAGGCAAATGGGCTGATCCGTGTGGGCCAG
>CADBOV010000096.1 GCA_902796385.1 uncultured Lachnospiraceae bacterium | reverse complement strand
GAAGGGCCGGTTATTTGAGTGACGGGCCGGTGGGGTTTTTGACCTGGCCGTGTGCAGGCTGATTCAGCTTCTCGGTTGCTTTCTGTGTATATATAACAAAAGTGCAACACACGGGAAATGTTATATGGAAAATGTTATTTGGTTAAACCGGACAATGAGAGGGTATAATAATATTATCAGTATGGAAATGAGGAAGAAGAAAATGGGAGTCTGGCAGCAGGTCAGGGAGAAGTTCATAATGAAAAATGCCCGGGAGGACTGGACAACATACCGTGACCGGCTGACGGATCTGATCGGAGAACTCGTGACGGAAGGGGCATCGGAGAATATCGCCATAGTCGGAGCGGGAAGATGCAGTGATATTGATCTTGCACGGCTGGTGGAATTGAAACAGCGGGTGTTTCTTCTGGATGTTGATGAGGATGCGATGCAGGAAGCGGTTCACTCACTGGAAAAGGATCTGCAGGAGAGCGTGGAGTGTAGAGGTCTGACATTGACCGGGATCAGTGACGCAGATATGGACGAATTCTGTGAGGGGATGCTTTCCTTTGTTCGAAATACCGGAGGAAACATTTCCATAGATTCACTCCGGCGGGAGCTCGATTCCCGCCTTGATCTGCTGGAGAAGAAACTATTCCGGGACGATGCGGGATCGGTGGATCTGCCGGAGGCGAAACGGCTCCGGGATGATGAGGGTTGGCGGAGTCTGCCGTCAGTTGATGTTCTGGTCTGCTGTGGTGTATATAGTCAGCTCTTTTCCATGCTTTCTTTCTTTACGCGGTCACTGCTCTTTAGTCTGAAGGACGTACTGCCGGAAGCAGGGACACTGGAAGATGAGATAAGCAAAAGGATACGTATCATGGATGACCGGATCATCCCGGCCATCAATCGAAGGCTGTATGAAGCTGCCGGGAAAGCAGTTGTTTTTGGAAATGAGTATATGGAAGATCGTCCTGTGGAAGGGGCATATCAGTGTATCCGGGATGTCCGGGAGCAATATAACCCCGAGGAGCGGCATCTCACATGGGAATTTAACCGGGCAGAGGGGATTACCTATGATATGCTGATTCAGATCTGCCGGATAGGAAAAACGTGATAAGTGTGATAAGAGAACGTGGAACGGCTTCGGACCTGCGGAGATGCAGGTCCGGAGTTTTTTTGCTTTTGGGGTAATGACAAATTTGTCTCATTGTTCTGTGTATCATAAAGGTTGGAATCGGTCGACAATACTATTTTAACATAAAAATGTAATGGGACAAAAATATCACATCATCCCTTGTAGAATTAAAAAGACAGAATAAGGAAGAAAAAGCAGAAAAGAAAGACGGGATAGAAAAAAAGGGAAGAAGTAAAAAGCCGGGGTACAGAAGGTTTATCGGTCGTGTTCAGATCATAGACTATATGAATTATTAGTGCGTATACGAGGTGATAAATATGGGAGAAAGAATTCAGGAAAAAAGAGAAGACAATTCAATTGATAAGCGTGTGGAACTCCACCTGCATACGAATTATTCAGCAAAAGATGGCATTCTGGATGTCCGGAAGGCAATTCGGCGCGCAAAAGAGTGGGGGATGAAGGCACTGGCAATCACGGATCATGGCGTGGTGCAGGCGTTTCCTGAGGCGTATGAAGAGGTTAAGGATGATCCGGATTTCAAGTTGATTTATGGTGTCGAAGCATACTTTGTTGACGATATTACGGATATCGTAATAAACGGACACGGGGAAAGGTTTGGAAAAAAACAGGAGTATGTGGCGATTAATGTTAAGACAACAGGTTGGTCTGCAAAGGAGTGCAAGATCATCGGGATTGATGCAGTACGGGTAAATATGCATGGTTGTGAACTTGGAAGATTTAGAGAGTTGGTCAATCCCGAAGAAAGGATTTCCCGCGATGTCAGTTATCTTTCAGAAATTACAAATGATATGGTGGAATCGGCTCAAACAATTGACCATGTTCTTCCTGACTTCCTGGAGTTTGCAAAGGATGCAATCTTGGTGACGGAGGATGCTGACAGGATAGGGGAATACCTCAGAGCAAGTTGTGAGAGGCTGGGGCTGCCGTTTCCTTTTGCTGTATTGGATATAAAAAAGGTTGAATTGATGATGCAGGCAAGGGACCTCTATGCGTGCTTTGAATGTGATTATTTTGAAGGGAATGACTGGACAAATTCTGACTCATGTGGGTTTGCGAAACTAATAGCAAAGATGTTTATCAAGCTTCTGAATCGATTGAGAGATGAGGGGATAACATCGGTTGATAAACTGAACCAATATGGTCATGAGTCTGTGGAGCTGATCCGTAGTGAATATGGGCATTCGGGAACGATTCTTGTTAAAAATGAAATCGGACTGGTTAATCTGTATCAGTTGATCTCGGAATCACATATAAAGTACTTCAATGATATTCCGCGTATCCCCATAAGTCGTATCGCACCGTTCCGCGAGAATCTTCTTGTTGGCTCCGGCTTTGAAAATGGATTGCTGTATGAGGCTATTGCACGTGGATATGGCGATGAGGAAATGGAGCGGATCGTCAACTGTTTTGATTATTTTGAGTTAGAGTCGACAGGCCGACTCGTTCATCCTGATCTGAATGAGCGGATAGGACTCGGAACAAAAGAAGAACGTCAGGAGCAAACCAGAAGAGTCATTGAACTCGGGAAAAAATACGGAAAGCCTGTAGTTGCAGTAGGAGATGTGCATTTCCTTGAACCGGAGGATTGCGCGTATCAAACCGTCATCCATGAAGGGACATCCGATCCGGGATGGGATACGGATCTGCATGGACAGCAAAGGAAGACGCAGATTGTAGAGGGAGAAACTCCATTATCTAACGAAATGCTTCTGCAACCGCCTCAGTATTTCCGGACCACAGAGGAAATGCTTGCTGAGTACGCGTATCTGGGTGAAGATCTGGCCAGGGAGGTTGTGATCGAGAATACGAATAAGATTGCCGATATGATTGAGAATCTCTCTCCCATACGGAATGATAGATGTCTTCCGACGATTTATGAAGCGGATACGGAAATCGAGCACAGCTGCCGAATAAGAGCCCATGAACTATATGGCCCGGAACTTCCAGAACAGGTGTCGGCCCGGATGGAAAAAGAACTGGATATGCTCGTCAGCAAAGATATCGTCCCATCCAATCCGTATTCCACAATATTTTTTTTGGCGAAGCGGCTAGTGGAAGATTCTAAGAAGAACGGTTATATGGTAGGATTCCGCGGCAGCATCGGTGCATCTCTTGTGGCGTATCTGGTTGGAATCACGGATATCAATCCATTGCCTGCACATTACATCTGTCCGGAATGTCATTTCACGGATTTTGCTCCGGATGAAGCACGAATGTATCCTGAATTGTCCGGATACGATCTCCCTGACAGGAATTGCCCTCACTGTGGTCATACGTTGATCAAAGACGGACACAATATCCCATATGAAAGCCTGCTGGGACTAGACGGTGAGAAGGAACCGGATATCGATCTGAATGTTTCAGATGAGTATCAGCCCATGGCTTTTGCATATCTTAAAAAACTTCTGGGAGCCGATCACGTGATTCACTCGGGGACGATTACGACATATGGAGAGCGCACGTTACATGGGTTTGTGGATGGTTTCTGCACACGGAGAGACGTATCCATGAGCCCTAAGGAAAAAGACCAGATCGTACAGAACTGCCTGGGGGTGAAACGATCTACCGGGGTTCACCCTGGAGCAGTGTTTATCGTTCCATATGTTGACCATATATATCGATATACACCGATTCAGAAACCGGCAAATGATATGACGGTAGATTATGTGACAACACATTTTGACGGACATGTTGTCGGTAAAAGCCTGCTGAGATACGATATCCTGACACATGATGATCTGACCATGCTCCATTATCTGGAGGAATTAACAGGGGTGGATCCATATTCGATTCCCTTTGATGATAAGAGGGTCATGGCGTTGTTCCGGGAAAATGAGGCCGGGGTCGGTCTTTCCGGATTTGATAATGATTTGGCCAGGTGTATTCTGCATGACGTCTGTCCTGAAACTTTCTCGGATCTGGTCCGGATCTGGGCCATGTCCCATGGAACCGGAACATGGTTTGGAAACGCACAGAAGATGATTGCAGATGGGACACGGGCTCTTTCATCTTGCATCGGTTATCGTGATGAAATCATGAACTACCTTGTAAGCGAGGGGGTTTCCGAAACTGACGCCTATGAAATCATGGACGATGTCCGGATGGGGCGTGTGGCAAGGGGAAAATCTGAAAAGTGGGCGGGATGGAAGAAGATGATGGAAGAGCATGGGATTCCGGAGTGGTACATACGAAGCTGTGAGACGATTCAGTATCTGTTCCCGAAAGCGCACGCTATCGGTTATGTCATGATGATGTGGAGAATAGCATATTTCAAAGTGTACCATCCATTGGAATTTTATGCTGCGTATTTCAGCATCCACGCATCTTCTGTGTTTTCATATGAAAAAATGTGTCAGGGCAGAGATCATATGAATGAATTTATGGAGAAACTCTTGAATAATAACGCGCCTGAATGGTTTGTATGTAAGAATTCTCTGATCAAAGATATGCAAGCAGTCCGGGAAGTGTATGACCGTGGATTCGAATTTGCACCAATTGATATCTATCAAGCAGATGACAGATTTTTTAAGATTGTCGACGGGAAGTTGATGCCGAACTTGACAGCTATTGATGGAATGGACGAAAAAGCGGCTGCAAGACTGAAGAAGGCTGCCGGAGAAGGGGTTTTTAAGTACAAAACAGAATTAAGAGTAAGGGCCGGACTGACTGAATCGATTGTGGAAGAAATGGACCGACTTGGGATGCTTGGCGATATGCCGGAAGCGAAAGGCATAATCAAGTTCAAGTGGCGGAAAGAGAAAAGCGCACCATGGAAGGGAAATGAGTCACAACGGGATTGCTCAAAAATGAATAATGATCCAAGTACGGAAAATGTGAAATATGTCCGACATGTCGACAAGGGAGATTGCAGGGAATACTTTTTCAAAATTCCTGACCATGTAGCTGATCTTCTTCGGAAATATACAAGTAAACCCAAACGGTATTTAAGGCATATTTTGAGCGAAGACAATATCGTAAACTACAGAATAAAACGGCCTGAAAACATGGATGAAATACATAAGATCTTTGTTGAAACGGTAGAAAGAATCAGTAACGAAGGAGATGAAGAACATTTTTACAATCATTTGATTTCTGATAATGGATGCGATAAGCCTCCTGCTGAGATTCATGATCAGATGAGGACGGAGTATGGACTGGATGGCTCAGAAATCGAGTGGTGGGTTGCACATTTTTTCATCAGACTGACAAACATCCTGTTTTATCCGGAGGATTGATTTTTCAAGAAGTGCCGTTTTATTACTCGATGTGACATAATTTGCTCATGACTCCGTGTACTGTATATTCAGGAGAATGGCACAATAAGACAGATATTCCGGGGAGGTAAACACCATGTTATATGTTCGCTGCTGGGGAGAACCAAAGAATAAATCAAACGTTGAAAAGTATATTTTTAATCAGGAACGAAATGTGACCAGAGAGGTACAGGAAATTACAAAGAAGCAGCTTGTTTCGGAGCGCGAGTTCTTTTTTCTTACCGAGATTGACATGGAGAAGGTTGAAGTTGGTGCATTCTTGGAATCCCTTGATGGCCTTCAGAAGAAGGTGAATCGTTTTCTGTCTACATTCGGTCTTGGGGTTACAGACTTTGAATCGGAGGAAGTGGTGTCTCCGTTTATCAGTGACATGCTGGATACGGCGGAGATACATGGATATATCAATCGTCGTCATACCGGCACTATCTGCGATACATATGGATTTAATCGATCCTATCATAGAGGAGCAAGTTACTATGGCGAATCGGTCGTTCCGGAAACTTGCAGGGAGACTGTTTACCTGCAGGCCGAAAAGGAATGCATCCGGAATTCTCTGACCAATGAACTGGATCGTATTTACCAGGGAAAACGCGCCAAAAAAGTACATGGACATCCGGTACATTATATGATCGAGACCGATGATGACGAAACAGCTGAAAATACAGTGACAACGCTGGTTCAGGCACTGTATGAAAATGGTCGTGTATCGAGCCGAAGAGTTACTTTTTTTGAAGTTTATGGAAATGGAAGGCCGGGACTCAGAAGCCAACCTCCGGTTGAAGAATTCTATGCAAATTGTTCCGGTACTGCTCTGGCGATCACATACCATGGCAATGAAGAGGATGAGGGCTCTCAGGCAAGCAGTGCAAGAAGTGTAATAGAGGACATCTGCAGGGCAATGCAGAAGAATCGAAATGATGTACTTACCATTCTCATCCTGCCGAAGGAATGCACAAAAACCAAGGAATGGTTTTCCGAATATCTCGGGGATATCAGCATCGTTGAACTGAAGGAGGAATTCGTCTCCGGTACGGAGGCAAGGCAGATTCTTGCAAGAAAAGCAAAGGAAAGCCATGTACGTACCGACAAGCAGCTGCTTGGGAAGATTCAGGATGACGAAAAATACCTGCTCCGAGATCTGAATCATGATTTTGAAGTATGGTACGGGGAAAAACTGAAGCGCTCGGTCTACCCGCAATATCGGGAGATCAACGCGGTAAAGAAAAAGGAACAGCATGAGCAGCCGAAGGGATCCGCATTTGATGAGCTCACGCAGATGATCGGTCTTTCGGAAGCAAAGAAGGTGATCCGGCAGGCACTGGATTATTACAAGGCAAGGAAGCTTTTCCGGGAGAAGGGGATGAAACAGACAACCCCGTCCATGCATATGGTGTTTACCGGTAATCCCGGAACTGCCAAGACCACGGTAGCAAGGCTCTTTGCCCGGATCATGAAAGATAATGGTGTGCTGTCCGGCGGACATTTGGTTGAGGTGGGGCGGAGTGACCTGGTTGGCAAGTATGTAGGATGGACCGCACCGACGGTCAAGAAGATATTTCAGGAGGCGAAGGGCGGCGTTCTTTTTATCGATGAGGCATATTCATTGGTAGATGATCGAGATGGATTGTATGGTGACGAAGCAATCAATACCATCGTCCAGGAGATGGAGAATCATCGGGAGGAACTGATTGTGATCTTCGCCGGATATCCGGATAAGATGGAGGGATTCCTGCAGAAGAATCCGGGACTTCGCTCCCGCATCGCATTTCATGTGCCCTTTGCGGATTATGACGTGGATGAACTCTGTGAGATCGCCGGGATCATGGCAGACAAGTTCGGCATGGCGTTCACGGAAGATGCAGTCGATAAGCTGAAACAAAACTTCAGAGTAGCTATGGAAAACTCGGATTTCGGCAACGGAAGATATGTCCGTAATGTACTGGAGAAGGCACGAATGGCACAGGCCAGCCGATTGGTCTCCATGGACCTGGACCTGATCACAAGGACAGATGTAGCTACTATTCGCGGGGAGGATATCGAGCTTCCGGAGGTGAAGAAGAACGTTGGGGTAAAGCTGGGATTCTGCGGATAGCAAGTCTCATATGCCGTTTTGACCACCCATGTTGGAGAGGAGGAACAAGAGATGTCAGTGATAGATAAAACGATGTATGAAGAAATGAAAAACTGGTGTGACAGGAACAGACCGAAACACCAGTTCATGCTGTATGTGAACAGCCATGATCACTCCCTTACGAGCGCAACAATCAGAAAACTGATGTTTGAGATAGATGAGGAAGATATTCATGGGGAGGAGTATGTTGCATTCTATTCTGCCGAAAGCTTCTATCGCAATATGCGAGAGTATTATTCGCACATAGGTGATCTCTACAGACGCAAGCATAGTGAGGATGATACTCTGGACAAAATCATAGCGGACTTACCGTCTACCTGTGGATGGATCACGCTTATTGTTGAAGATATGGAGGCATTGTCAGATCAGCCGGAGAAAATGCAGGAAATGATGCAACTGTTTTTATGCTTTGCTGTGAAACGTGCGAATGTCATTCTTATCGGAAACGGGACATATGAAGAGGTTTTTTCTGAATGCGAATATGCCATGAATGAGATGGCTGACGGGATGAATGCGAATGTAGAGGATAATGTACTGATGATTGGCTGCATTAACCAGGATGAGACTCCGGACCGGGAAAGAATCGTTTATGAGTCGCCGGAGAAACAGCGGGATGAACTGGATTTCTGCTGGGATACTACATGCGAACAACTTGAAAAAGGGTACTTTGATTATGATGTTTTTAAACCGTTATACAAAGAAACAATGGAGTATCTGATTCCCAGAGTGATAGGGGAATCCGTTTATCGTAAGGATCTTTTCCTTATCGAGAACATCGGTGCCATATGGCGTCATAAGCCCATCGATGGGTGTGGAATATGGGAGTTTGAAGCGGCCCGACAGTTCTCAGTGAAACTTCACAAAGCAATCGTAAACAGATATGGGTACAATGATGATCTTTCTGCCGGAATCATAGCGCTTGATATAGTAATAAAGGATCCTGATAAAGAATATGGTGCTATTCAGATCGGTGGATCACTAAGCACTACGGTAAACATCACGGTTGATACTGCTTGCATGGAAATGGATAAACTTGCCGGAACGATCCTTGAACATACCTATCAGCGGGATGCTACGGAGTTTTGGAAACGCCTGCAGGAAGAATATGGTGAAGGTAACAATCTGAAGTCACTCCTGGAGCATCTGGGGGTAGTGAAAGGTACCGTGGATTCTTTGATGGAGGATGTTAAGGATGCTGCAAACCGGACAGTAAATAAAGAACATGGTAATAAGGTACATCGTTATACGGGCGATTTGGATTTGGAGACGGTTCTGCCTCAGGAAGAAGGCGAAGAGGAGTCCGGCGTTAAGATACTGGAAAGAGATTATGATATCGACTTAAGCGAAGTAAAAGGAATAGAAAAGCTTGAGCCTGAGCAGACTGCGGGTATCTTAGAGTGTAAACGGACCAGGTTTATAGTTATTCCGGCTGAAGAGAAAATAATGGTTAATGAAGATGGTGACTCGGAGATGACTGCAGAGGCGCAGGCAGAATACGATGGATTTGTATCCCAAGTCCGTCAGAGATTTATCAGAGAGGATATTCGGATTTTGGATGAAGGATTTGGCGAGGGAGAGGACGAACTGGAGTGGCATATTACAGGGTGCGTTGTAAATCCGAAGAATGAAGAAAGCGTTGTGGGTATCATGGAGATCGATACTTGTGTCAGAACCGAGGAAGAGCCCTCCTGAGAAGGAAATGATTCTTATGGGAAATGTGTATTTCAGAGATATTACGGTCCGTCCTGTTTATGAGGACCGGCGTTACTATGAGGGCCTTCTGAACCGGGACGATTTGGCATGGATACTGAATCAAATTATCCCATCGACCAGAGTACGGGAACATATCCTGAACGAGGGGACATACCGTAGGAAACTGCAGCAAATGATCTGGCATTCTTCGGCTCCTCTTAAAGTGAAGGCTGAAATAATGCACTTCCTAACGGAAAGGGAAGAGGGAAATCTGGATATCCGATATAAGGATACAGGCATAGAGCGGGATTCCCTTACCTCTGTGCGGCGTAGGATGGCGTGTGGTATGAAGGCGCTCTCAGGCATCGCCATGGATGGGATATGGGGCACTCCCATGTGTATCCCCGGTTATCCCCGTTATATCGCATGACAGATGAGAACATCCATTTGTGTGAGGGAGAAGAACTTCTGATCAGAATCCGGGAAAGATTGAAGGAAAATCCAACCGCTTTGAAGCAGCTGACAGACTGGATATGGGAAGGGACGCATTCGGAAGGGATGAGTGAAGAGGAAAT